>JBAJNL010000023.1:0-20625 GCA_036881885.1 Holosporaceae bacterium | reverse complement strand
CAGCTGTGTGTTCTTAAAAAGACCAATGCCCCGCAACGGAAAGCGCGTGGTGCCCGATGTGCGCGATGTAATGGCAAGATGTTGATCCAGCAGCGTGTTCAACAGGGTTGATTTGCCCGCATTCGGAAGGCCCATCAGGGCCACAAAGCCACATTTTTGCAAAGCTTGTGGTGTCTCTTTTGTATCGTCAGAAGGTGTGGTTGTCATGAAAGCCTATCAATTTTTAAAACGCGCTGGGTGTGCCGACCAGCATCAAACGGTGTGGTCATAAAAAGGCGTAGCATCTCTGTGGCAGTCTCTTTTTCCAACAAACGTCCACCCAACACCAGCACATTGGCGTTGTTATGGCGGCGCGCAAGCTCGGTCGTGGCTGCATCATGACACAAGGCCGCACGCACGCCTTTAACGCGGTTAGCTGCCATGCTCATGCCAATGCCCGAGCCACACACTAAAACGCCACACACATCGGGTTTCAGATGCAAGACGCCAGCGTCCTTTGTCTCGACCTTGCCTTGGTGTTTGGCCAGTGCCCGCACAAGTGCTTGGGCAATGTCAGGATAGTCAACCGATGCCTCACCGCAGGTGCCAACGTCAATCACCTGCACGCCCCAGGCCTGTGCCGCTTGTTTGAGTGCCTCTTTAAGAGAAAGGCCACCGTGATCAGCGCCAATAATCATTATTTTAAATAAAAAAGACGTCATGATGTGTGTTGTGTTTGTTAACATATCTTTAATGGGCAAAAATGAGAAAAAAAAACTCCAAACCCTAGCGTGATGTAACACCGCATCCTTGTCAATGGCCCGCGTAAGGGCGCGTCTTTTGCCTGTGAGATGTAAGGTGAGTAAAGTATTGCGGAGATAATGAAATGAAAAAACAACACATTGTTTTTCCTGTATTGTGTGTGATTGGCTTTTTGTGGATGACCGCAACGCCTTTGCCAGCGCCTGTTGGCGTTGATGGACTTGAGGAAGTGGATTTAAGTGATAATGAGGCTGGAGGCGGCGCAGCATCCGCGTTTGATGCCCCTAAAGAAGCAGAAACGATAACCCAGGAACAGTACAATCAGCAATACGGAACATCAAAAAAATCTGTTTGGGAAAAGATGAAGTTTTGGAAAAAGGATCAAACGCCCGAGAAGAAGCAAAAAGATCTGCTGAAAAAAGTGACGAACCGTATTGATTCACTGCAGCGTCTTGACGGCAAGCTTGAAACAGTTTTGCAAACTTATCACACACAAAAAGAGCAGTTAGAGGCTGAGATCACAAAACTCACTGCGGCTCTTGCGCAGGGTGTGATCCAAGAAGATAAGGCCCCAACAAGCAAACGAGATCGTGTTTATCAAGCGTTCAAGCAAAAGGTACAAGGCTTTAACACGTGGTATCAAACAAAAAAGCGTAACAGAGCGCAAAAGCGTGTTGATGATTTGCCGCAGACAATGGAAACCATCAAAAATAAAAAGGAAAGTGCACGGAAGTATTTAAGCACACTGCAATCGTATCAAACACAGTTGAAAAGCAATACACTGTCTGATCAACAGTATGCTGAATGTGAACAGAATCTTGCGGCATCTAAGAAACTGATATCGCAAACCAAAGAAAACCTGCGCAGTGCGCAAAAGGCACTGAAGGCACAAATGGTGGTTCTGCAAGAGAAAATCGAAGGCATGCTTAAGTCTGTTGACGCAGCGTTGCAAAATAAGCCAAGTCAAGCTTTAAGCAAAATGAAAGCGGCACTCGTCAGTGCAAAGGCCAGTGTGTCTTCAATGGGTGTGTGGATCAAAGAGACCGGGAAGTCTGGCTATGCAAAGACGAAGAACAAAGGCCGATCCGGTCTTGCAAGGGTCAAAAGTGTGTTCAGTAGAAAAAAACAAGCGTCTTTAGATACACCTGACTAAACACGGGCATCTTCAAGAGCCCCTTGTTTTAAATGCGCAAGGGGCTGTTTCTTTTACGAGGCTGTTAAAAGCTTTTTGGCCATATCAAGCGACAGGCCATAAGAGGGTTTGATGGCAACTTTTTGGGTGCGTCCTGTGGTTTTTTCTTTGGCGCTGACGGTTAAAAGGCCGTCGCGGTCAAGGGCAAAGGTCACCTTGATGCGTGCTTGGCCAGCGTCAAGGGGTGGCAAATCACACAAGTCAAAATGCGCCAGCGAGCGGCAGGTGTCAACCGTTTTGCCTTCACCCTGCAGCACATGAATGCGCAGCGCTTTTTGATTGTTTTGTGCGGTGGTAAAAGTTTGCGTGGCACGGGTGGGGATGCGCGTGTTGCGTTTGATCAAAGGCTCAACGGCGCCGCCCATGGTTTCAAGGCCCAGCGTTAGGGGCGTGATGTCTAAAAGTAAATGGTTGCCGCCACACACAAGGGCGTGCGCTTGGCGTGCAGCACCCATGGCCACCACGTGATCTGCGTCAAGGGACGATAGCGTGGGTTGCTTAAAAAAGTTTTCGACTTTTTGGCGCAGCCCAAACGTGCGCGTGGCACCGCCTACTAAAATAATGCCTTGCAAAGCTTTGGTGTCAACGCGTGCCTCATCCAAAACACCTTTGGTCAACTTTAAGGTTTGTGTAATCAAGGGCGCTGCGCATTGTTGAAGCACTTTGCGTGACAGCGAAAAAGCAGCCGCATCATCCGCCGCAACAGTGACCTCGTCTTGTTCAAACAAAGCTTCTTTGGCGGCCTTAAGGCGAAGGCGTAAGGCATTTTGCTGCGCGCGCGTTTGTGTTTTTGCGTTTTGCTGTGTCTGCTGATAAAGCGCCTTGTCAATATCGTCGCCACCCAAAAGAGTGTCACCGCCGGTGCCTTGCACATTAAACACGCCTTTTTGCATCGACAGCAACGAGAAGTCAAACGTGCCGCCGCCCAAATCATACACACCATAAAGGCCCTCAAGTTCTTCATCCAAGCCATAAGCTAGCGCGGCTGCTGTGGGCTCTGAGATCAAGCGCAAGACGTCAAAGCCTACATCTTCAGCTGCTTTGCGTGTTGCGGTGCGTGCGCGCTCGTCAAAATAGGCTGGTGTGGTAATCACCGCTTTAGAAACGGCATACCCTAAAGCGGCCTCGGCCCGTTGCTTTAGCAAAGCCAATAAAAGAGTGGCAAGGGCTGTGGGTGTTTGAAGAACGCCGTCAAAATCAAGGCACAAGCCTTGTGTAGCATCATCTTTAAGGGGCCAAGGATAGGTGCGCGCCGCCTCATCATCAAACGAGGCGCCCATCAGGCGTTTGATCGAATGCGCCACTTTGTGCGGTTCTTGTTGCTGCAGCAAGCGCGCCTTGAATCCGGCGCAAAATTGGCCGTCTTTGTACCCCACAAGTGAGGGCATCAAAAAGCGCGATTTCAGCTGAAGAGTTTCTTGTTCCGTGGGCGTGCAAAGGGGCAGCAAGCGTGTTTTTTGGCCATCAAAGGCGGCAACTAGCGAATGCGTGGTGCCAAGGTCAATGCCAAGGGCCAAGATTTTGGCAGAGGAGGGTGTGGAAGAGCCGGGTTCTTGGATCGAAAGGGCCATAAGCTTTTTTAAAACACTGAAGCACTAGTGCGAGAGTGTTTGTTGCTCCTGTGCTTTGGGTGTTTGTATGCGTATCAAAGCATTCCACACCATAAACGCGGTGCCGGCGGCGTGCAAATCGTCTTCGGCAAAAGCCTCAGCCAAGGCATCAAACGCCTCGTGCGTGCGCTCGGCAACATCATCTGCCGACAGCGTGCCTTTGGCATAGTCTTCTTCAATCTCAAGCAGCTCATCAAGCACGTCAGGGTCATGCGGTACCGGCCACAGCCCTTTTTGCTGAAACAAAAGGCGGGCCCGTGATTTGGGGTTTTTCAGCGTCTCGTAAGCCTGTACAACCTCGGCAAAAGATGTCTCGGCTTCTTTTTGCGCGGCGGGCTCTTGGTAAAACTGGTCGGGATGCAGCTCGATCTGGCGCTTTAAAAACTGATCTTCCAGCCACGTTTCGTCAATATCAAACGTTGGCTCAAGGCCAAACAGTTGAAAAGGCTTTTGACTGTCTTGTAACCCAACATTTTCTTTCAAAGAGTCATTTTTGCGCGTCATCTTTTGACGCCTTTGTTCAAAGTTTTTCTTGTCATCTGTCAGCAGTGTTCAATTCCCCCGCGCGCGTGTTTCTGTTTTAAACGGTTTTTGATAAAGAGTACTCTTTCTTATACATGAAAAGATTGGCCACAGCCACAACGACCTTTTTCGTTGGGATTTTTAAACACAAAACCGGGCTCAAGCACATTGTCATCAAAATCCATCTCGGTGCCCACCAAAAACAAAACGGCGGCCGGGTCAATATACAAAGTGACACCTTTGTCTTGAATACATTCATCCTTGCTGGCCACCTCGTCCACATACTCAAGCGCATACGCCATGCCCGAGCAGCCCTTTGTCTTCAGCGTAACACGCACGCCAAGGGCGGCCTTTTCGCGTTTTCGCATCAGCTGTTTAATATGTGTGGCCGCTTTGTCTGTCACGGCAAGAATATTTTGCACAATCCCTCTGCTTCACGTTGCTTCAGTCTAAGAGATATTAACCCACTTTAAGATATCTTTGTCTCTTTTAAAAGAGCCTTAAGAGGACCACCACATTTTAGATGGCAAAAAAAGCTCATAATATACATGTCTATCTTATTGAAAAATTTGACCAATTTATAAGAATGCTCTATATATTACTGAAATAAATAATTATATTTGACAATATAATGACGATAAAACAGTTTTCTAAAGGCGCTTTTCTATGTGCGCTGTGTGTTTTTGCCAATATCACCTCGCTTTTGGCAATGGAAGGTGGCAGAAAGCGTCCGCCGGGGAGCGATTTCGACGCACGTCCCTTGAAACAAAGACGCATCGCGCAACCGGTTGAAGAGGAGGCATGCGCGGCACCGGTAGAGGCCGCCGCAGCCCAGCCTTTGTGGGTTGCGCAAACTAACAATTTAACACAGCGGCTTTTTGGCCCCAACAGCTGGCGTGATCATGTGTGTTGTGTGCAACCGCCATGGCAACACCTCATACTGTGGTTGACCACAGAAGCACGCAATCACAACCCTTGTCTTCAGATCGACGCAAGTGATGCGGGTCTCAATGCCCCCGATGAGCCGGTTTTGATGCAACGCCATGGTAACGAAGTGTATATTGTGTTGAACGACTTTATGCAACAGCGGACGCCGATTCCAACTTTAGAAGATCCTACCATTGAAACGCTTAAGCTGGTGATCAACGTTGATGACCACCTAGCCGGAACGCCCGAAGCGCAGCGCACGGCTGACTTTGATCCTGACAATGACCCCCAAAGCGCAGAGAATCAAATTGACAACTTGCGCATTGATTTGTCGCCTTTGCAAGGTTTAGAGGGCCTTCATAGCTTGCATGTGGATGTTAGAATGCACGACGAAGAGTTAGAAGAGTTTATCCGTCACGGGATAGACCTTACGCCTCTTGCGCAGATGACGAACCTACGGTACCTGTCGCTTCATGGTCCCGTTTGGAATTTTGCGCCCTTGATGCAGCTGCATCGCCTTGCGTATCTGCACTTGAATCCGGTGGGCGGGCCAGAAGAACCGGGCGCATATGGCATATATTTAAATTGGCAACAGCTTTCAGCACTGCCGCTTGAAACGCTGATTGTGGAAAGTGGTTATTTTGATGCCAGCTGTGTTGCATCGATGCCAACGTTGCAAAATTTTGTGCTGCATGGCGATTTTCATCAAAATTTATCTTTTGTGGGGCGCGCTGAAAATCTAAAATACGCGGCGCTTGACATTGCTTTGGGTCAAGCATTGCCGGTGCAGATATCAGAAGACAAAAGAAATTCAAACTGTTTGTCTTTGCCAGCAAGCCTTGAAGCTTTGTACTTGCAAGGGTTTGAGTGTTTTTCTCTTGAGACATTCGGAAATTTGACTCATCTGAACCAGCTTTATCTTGAAGCACAGACAATAGCCGAAAATTGGGGTGCTGTGACCGATTTGCCAAACCTTGAAGTTGTGTATAAAGCACGTTTTTGGGATTTGGCTGAAGTCAACACTGTGTGTGGGGCGCAAAACCTCAAGGCGCTTTTGGTGCCGAACGTGCGTTTGGACGGGGCTGCCTTGCACCCTGCTAACGTCGTTTTAGAGAATCTGTTGCCCCGTGCGGATAAGATCACGCACCTCATGCTGCCCGCGCATCGTGTCGAGCCGTTTCCCGATGTGCCCGAAGCCTTTTCAAATCTGCAAAGGCTGATCTCGTGCGATTTTCGCGGTGGTTTCACAGATCACGCCCTTTAAAAAAGGCATGCATCCACATTGTCATTGCGAAAAGCCCTTTTAGGGCGACGCGGCATGCCCACAACCGTCATTGCGAGGAGAAACTGATGTTTCGACGCGGCAATCCATGTGTGCTTTAGCTGCTTAAGTCTCTGGTAAGTGGATCGCCACACGGCCGTTGGCCGTTCGCGATGACAAGCAAAGCGACGCGGCAATCCATCTGTACTTTGGCCGCTTAAGTGCCTGTTTTGCTTTAGACTTGTTTTGCGCGATAGTCTTTGATCGAGGCTTTAATGGCTTCTTCAGCCAGAACCGAGCAATGGATTTTAACCGGTGGCAAGGCCAGCTCTTCGGCGATGTCGTTGTTTTGAATTTTTTGGGCTTCGTCCAGTGTTTTGCCCTGAAGCCACTCGGTCACAAGCGAGCTTGAGGCAATGGCCGAGCCGCAGCCAAAGGTTTTAAAAACCGCCTTTTCAATCACGCCATCGTCATCAACCTGTATTTGCAGCTTCAAAACATCGCCGCAGGCAGGCGCGCCCACAAGGCCGGTTCCCACATTTTTTTGTTTTTTGTCCAAGGTGCCCACATTGCGTGGGTTTTCATAGTGGTCAATCACTTTTTTGCTATAGGCCATCTTATCTCTCCTTTAGGGTGCGGTGGTTAGTGGGTTGCCCATTGAATGGTGTTGGGTGAAACGCCGTCAAGATGCAGCTCCCACAAGGGGCTCATCTCGCGCAGGCGCGTGACTTCATCAATAATACGTTTTGTGGCATAGGTAACCTCTTTGTCGGTGGTCATGCGTCCAAAGCTAATGCGCAGCGAGGTGTGGGCTAAATCTTCCGAAACACCCAAAGCTTCAAGCACATAAGAGGGCTCAAGCGAGGCCGACGTACAGGCCGACCCTGACGAGATCGCAAGGTCCTTAAGGCCCATCATCAGGCCTTCGCCTTCAACGCCGGCAAAGCTGATATTCAAATTGTGCGGCACGCGTTGGGTATTGTCGCCGTTTAAGAAAATTTCGGGCAGGGCTGTACGCAAATCGGCCAGCATGCGTTTTGAAAGTTTTGAAAGCCGTTCAGCCTCTTGCATCATCTCTTTTTGTGCCAGGGCGCAAGCGGTTCCCAAACCAACGCACAGAGCCGGGGACAGGGTTCCTGATCGCATGTTACGCTCTTGCCCGCCGCCGCTTAAAAGTGCCTTAAGGCGCACGCGTGGGTTTTTGCGCCGCACATACAAAGCGCCAATGCCTTTGGGGCCATAGATCTTGTGGCCCGAAATGCTTAAAAGGTCAATGTTCATGGCCTCAACGTCAAGCGCAATTTTTCCCACGGCTTGAGCGGCGTCTGTATGAAAGTAAACGCCGTGTTTGCGACACAAAGCACCAATTTGCGCCAGGGGCTGCACAACACCAATTTCGTTGCTCACGGCAATCACCGAAACCAACAGAGTGTCGTCTTTAATGGCCGCCTCAAGGGCTTCAAAATCAATCAAACCATTTTTGTGAACGGGCACGTGGGTCACACGAAAGCCCATTTCTTGCTCAAGCGAGCGACAGCTTTCAAGCAAACATTTGTGCTCAAGAGAGGTGGTGATGATGTGCTTTTTTTTGTCTTTAAAAAAGCGCGCAAGGCCTTTGATGGCCAAGTTGTTTGACTCGGTGGCGCCTGATGTAAACACGATGTCCTTGGCCTCAGCGCCAATAAGTTGCGCCACCTCTTCGCGGGCCTTTTCGGTGGCTTGTTCCGCATCCCAACCATAGCGGTGCGTGCGCGAGTGCGGGTTGCCAAAATGCTGGCGAAAATAGGGCAGCATGGCCTCAAGAACCCGTGGGTCCATCGGCGTTGTGGCCTGATAGTCTAAATAAAGCGGGTCCTTGAAAGGGTCTGTCTCAAACGGATGGTCGTCGCTTTGTGTGGCCGCAGAGAAAGAGGTGGTTTCTTTGTGAAGGGGGTGTGTCATGCAGCGGTCCTTTCTTGTATTTGTTTGTAAAGTGCGACCCAGTGGTGCGTAAAATCTTCGATATCGTTTTGTTGGGTATGCCAGCCGGCGGATACGCGGATGCTTTCTTGGGCATTTTTAGCGCTTGCGCCCATGGCAAGCAAAACGGGTGAGGGATCTAAAAGGCCCGATCGGCAAGCGCTGCCAGCGCTGACGGCAAAGCCTTGAAGGTCAGAATGCATCAATTGTGTGTCGCGTGCAACACCAGGCATTGAAAGCGATGACGTTTGCGAAAGGCGCTGGGCATGGCGGCCCCAAATGCGCATGTGCGGCGCAACGTCTAAAAGTGCTTTTTCCATTTGATCGCGCCATGTACTCACACACGCAAGGTGCGTCAGCGCCATGCACGAAAGCGACTCTTCAAGCGCCGCTGCAAAACCCGCGGCCAAGGCAACAGCTTGCGTGCCAGATCGAAGGCCTTTTTCTTGGTTGCCGCCTTTTAAAAGGGGTTGAAGCGGAACGTGCGGCTGCACCAAAAGTGCACCAATGCCTTGCGGGCCACCCACTTTGTGTGATGACAAAGAAACCAAATCGGCTTTTGCAAGGAACGACAAATCGTTTGAGGTCTTGCCAACAAACTGCGCGGCATCGGTGTGCAAAAGGCCACCCTTTTGGTGCACTTTGTCAGCGATGAGGGGGATGTCGTTGATCACGCCTGTCTCGTGGTTTGCGGCAATGACCGAAAGCAAAAAAGGAGCCTCGATGGTTTTTAAGGCGTCGTCCAGTGCATCCATGTTCAGATCACCGTTGGGCGTTAAGGGCAGTTTTTGAACGGGCGTTTGTGTTTTGAGCATGCCAGCAGCGGTTGATGCATTGTGTGCTACGGCATCATGTTCGCCTTGGCTGATTAAAAGGGTGTGCATTGCAGGTGCCACGCCGCAAAGGGCCAGGGCATTGCTTTCGGTGCCGCCACTGGTAAAAATCACGCTGCCTTTTTCACAATGCAGCAAAGCGGCCACTTGTGCACGTGCTTTTTCAAGAACACCTTGTTGCTTTTGGCCAAAGTGATGTTGTGAAGAGGGATTGCCTACACCATTTAACGCCTTAAGAACTGCCTCTTTTGCACAAACGCGCAAAGGCATCGAAGCGTTGCTATCAAGGTAAATCGACGCTTTGGTGTGTGTCATGCAAAGCTTCTTTGGTGGGTGGGAAAAAAGTTGTTCTTCACATCTTCAAGGGTGATGTTGTTAAGATAGCTCCAAATATGGTTTTCAAGGTTGGCCCAAAGGTGGTGCGTTGCACACAAGCTTTTGTTTTCAAGACACCCGGTGCCTTCAGCACCTTGTCCTTTGCAACGGGTGACGCGAATCGGGTCGTCCAGTGCGTGAATAATGCGCCCAATCGAAACCTCTGAGGCTTTTTTGGTCAAGTAATAACCACCGCCAGGACCGCGCATGCTGCCCACAAGGCCTTTGCGCTTTAAAACGGAAAAAAGTTGCTCTAAATACAAAATCGAAAGTCCCTGTCTTTTCGCCATGTCCTTTAAGGGGATGGCTTTTTGTGCGCTGCAAAAGGCCAAATCAGTGAGCGCCATGACAGCATAGCGACTGCGGGTGTTTAGTTTCATCGAAAACTCCTTTGAAAGAGTGTTTTTCTCAAAGATTTTCTAGCTTTTTTTTAAAAGACATGTCACAATGACCTATAATTTTAAAAGCCTGATTAAAAAAGTCAACTATTTGTCGATTTAAATGATAAGTCAGTGTTTTTGGGGAGTTAGACTGAGAAAAAGATGACCGATCTGCAGGGATGCCTTGCAGATTGCAGGGCTTTCGCCGGGGGAGTGTTGTTGGTTTTAAAGGAAGGTTTTTTAATAAAGATCAATGCCTGAAGTGATGCTAAAAGGTCCTGCGGGACGGATTGAGGGGATGTATCATCCATCCAAATTGCGAAACGCACCGGTTGCCCTTGTGCTGCACCCCAATCCCGAGCGGGGTGGGGATATGAACAACAAGGTGGCGTATTTGTTGTATCGTATTTTTGCCGAGCGCGGTTTTTCGGTTTTAAGGTTTAATTTTAGAGGTGTGGGGCGTTCTGAGGGAACATCAGGAGATGGCGAGCTCAATGATGCCTCAGCGTGCCTTAATTGGCTGTGTGCGCACAACATTGACCCGTCAGATTGTTATGTGGCGGGCTATTCTTTTGGTGCGTTTATCGGCATGCAACTTTTAATGCGTCGTCCTGAAGTGAAGCGCTTTATTGCGTTGACACCCCCTGCAAACCTTTACGACTTTAGCTTTCTAGCGCCTTGCCCCATTCCGGGCTTAATGGTGCAGGGCGCGCAAGACATTCTTGTGCCCAAAGAGGCGGTGGTGCGGTTTGCAAATCGTTTGAATCTGCAAAAGTCAACGGATGTGACGTTGAAAGTGATACGCGGTGCCGATCATGGCTTTGTTGATCATCTGAAAGACGTTTACAAGCACACCGCGGCGTATATCGAAAAATACGTCACCATGCCTGCCTAAAACGCTTCTGTAAAAACAGACGTATTTCGACGCGGCGTGTGCTTTAGCTACTGTTGTGCCTTGCAAGTGGATCGCCGCAGACGCTGCGCACCTTCGCGATGACAAGGGGGGCTGCGCCTTCGCGATGACGGTCTAAAATGTCATTGCGAGGAGAAACTTTGTTTCGACGCGGCAATCCATCTGTACTTTGGCCGCTTTAGCTCGTTGCAAGTGGATCGCCGCAGGCTTCGCCTTCGCAATGACGTTCTAGGGGGGGCGTCGCCCCAAATGGCTTCTCGCAATGACTTGATTATATTCATCTTTGGTTGGTGTTATTTTTCTTCTTTTTTAAGCGCGCGCAAGGCATTCTCCACCATCCGCAAGTTTAGCAATTTTTTAAGCAAAATCAATTGAATAGCGTTTTGTTTTATGCACTCCCTTGCGCCGTCAGATGTGCGGCCTTTTCTCAACGCTTTTCACAAAGGTATTGCCTTGTTGTGCAGATAAATATATCTATTTTAGATAAAAATAGATGGGGGTGAAAAGGATGATGGGGCAAAAGGAGCTGGTGGTGGTTTTGCTATGCATCTCTTGGGTGCCTGTGTTAAAGGGTGTTTTAGATGATGAGCGCGCTAAACCCGTGGCGGGGTCTTCGCAAACTTCGGCATCTAAGAGCACTGATGAGAAGGATCCTCTTTTAGAAGCCGTTTCTTCCCCCAGCGTGGTGCCTCAAGAAAGTACTGTGGAAGGCGAACGAACGCCTCTTGCATCGCCCACTTCAAGCCGAGGGCTGCATCATGAGGGTCGATTTTTTGCACTGGCTGATCGCGATCAAATTCTTGGCTCTTACGGCGGCGATCCTGCCTTGCGTCCGCGCGCTTTTTTCATTGAGACAACGGAAGAAGGGGCGGGGCGTTCTTTGGGTGATCATTATATGTACCGCATGGCTTTAGAAGAGCCAGGGTCACCGCCAACGCGGCGCAGCCGTTATGTTGACCTTGTGCAGTGTCCCGCGCCTTTGCAACCTCTTTGGAAAAAGGTCAAACCGTTTGCAACGGCAGGCTTTTGGATGGCCAGTGGCTGGGTGATGGCAGAGCTGGTGATTAGTCAGGCGTGGGAGCCAGGCGGGCTTTGCACAGGTAATGCTACGCATCCTGGTGGCAAAGATTCTATTTACCAGGCTTCGTTTCTTGATCGCCTCACTGTTTTTTTGCGCCAGTATATGGTCTCACATTTGACGTCTAATCCACCGTCGGTGAATGTGCCGTTTTCACAGCCTACATCCTTTAGTGCGGTCACAACGGCAACGGTTTCAACACAACCTGAAAGCTCTTTTTTTCTGACGCCTCAAATGTTTCAAAATCATCCGTCTGAGCTGGAAATTAAAGTGTTTGATAGCTGGCCTGGTTGCCAAGGTGCTTATGTGGCGCGCTTGTGGAAAGAAAGCTACATAACGGTTGCCTGCCTTGAAAATGACGGGGCTGCATTGCTGGGCAGTGACGAGCCCGATACGTTGTTTATCAAAGGGCCGGTGATGAGCTGGTTTGCATGTCAAGAAAACCCCGGATGGATCGAAATGACAACAGATATTTTTGGCTATGGTGTCACACATCTTGTAGGCAATGGTTTAGAGCAAGTGGTTACGGGCCTGAATACGTTTTCATCAGGTTTAGGTGATGCAACGCGGGATGCCTTTTCTGATGTGGTGAACAATGCGTCGCACTTTGCGTTGCTTGGGTGCGTGTCGGGATTTTGTCAGCAAACCCTGCCAACGCTTTTGAGCTCGCTTGCACAAGACTCTTGTCAGGGTTTTGCGATGCGCCACCCGGCAGCTTCTTATGGTAGCACTTTTAACACAACACAATGGAGCAACATGAGCGATGTCTGGCGCCCGTTCTAGTGGTGTTATTTGTTTTGCAGTGTTTTTAGCGTTTTTTTATACGTTTTGTTGGGGCGTCTTAAGTTGCGAAGAAGAGGCGTGTACATCAAGTGGGTCCACGCGCAGGCTTCGCTCTTACCAGCGCCTTGCTTTAGAGCTCAACGAGGTTGTTTCAATAAAACCGCTAAAACCCCTTGCACAAAAAGACTGTTTGCGAGCAAACACAGTGTTGCGCGTGACCACAGCAAAGAAACCCGAGCCGCTTTTAAGGCGCCTTTTGCGCAAACAGTGTGAGGGTGCTGTTTTTGTCAGTCAATATAAAGCGTTTTGGGTCGATTTTTTTTGCTCAAAGCTAGATTATGAAAAGCACAAATCAATCCTTGAGGCACGTCTTAAAGTGATGGCAAAAGACGTGAAAGAAGGCATTTTTTCAAAAGATTCTTATTTTGATTTTTCAAAAGAAGCTTATGAGACGTTGCACGAGGTGACACAAAACATCAACCGCACTTGGATGCTGCTTCATGAAGAGGAGGCGCAGCGGAGGGGTTTTTATCGTCGCGAGCTGATGTGTGCAAAAGCCGAAGCCCATCAAGTGTGTGTTTTTTTGGGCGGCTTAGGCGAGAAGGCTGTGTTATAGCGCAAAACACCGACTGTCTTGTTGCTTTTAAAAGTGTTCTTTTTGAAAGCGATGCAGCTTGCCTTAAGAGACGGATTTCTTATACCCTAAAGAGGCGTTTCTTAGACTGCAAAGGCCCCCAATTTCATGTCGTCAGATTCACCTCACAAGGCTGCGTCAAGCAAAACAACGGCTCAAAAAAAACAGTCTGCCGATAAGACAGTTCTTTCTTATATTCCTCTTAAAAATCACTCCAGTTATTCGTTGCTTGAAGGGGCTATGTCAACGCAAACGCTGGTTGAGACCACAAAAGCGCGCGGTGTGCCGGCGGTGGGTCTTGCAGATAGCGGCCACCTTTTTGGGGCGATGGAATTTTCGCTTAAGGCAAAGGCCGCGGGCATCAAACCTATTTTGGGTTGTTTGTTGCCCGTTTTTATACATGGCACGCAAGACAAACCAGAGGGCCCATACCCCTTGCCCTTATTTGTGCAAAACAAAGAGGGTTATCAAAATTTGTGTCAGCTAACAACACTGACCACGCTTGGACAAGAAGAGGCTCTTCATGGTGGCGTGACATTGGCACAGCTTACCGAGCTTTCGCGCGGACTTATTGCTTTTTCAGGTGGGCTTAAAGGGCCCATTGAGGCCCTGTGCGCACAAGATATGAAGGCCGCTGAGACTTTGTTTCTTCAACTAAAAAATCTTTTTGAAGATCGCTTTTATGTCGAGCTTGAGCGTTATGATCAAGCGGGGCCTTTTGAAGCGCAGCTGATTTTGTGGGCGATGCAGCACAAGGTGCCGCTTGTGGCCACCAATGAGGCTTTTTTTGTTGAACAAGACGACTATGCCGCGCACGATGCTTTGCTGTGTATTAAAGACAGTACCTACGTGAATGTAGAAGATCGTCGGCGTGTGACACCCCACCATCGTCTTAAAACAGCAGACGAGATGCAGGCGCTTTTTGCCGACATGCCCGAGGCGCTGTTAAACACGGTGCATGTGGCCACGCGATGTTCAGTTATGCTTGAAGAGCATCCCCCTTTGTTGCCGCCTTATCCTGTGGCTACAGAGACAACGCAAGAAAAAGCGCTGTGTCACAAAGCGGAAGAGGGTCTTGCAAAACGCCTGTTAAAAGTGTGTGAAGGTTTGGATGATCAGGCGGCGCAAGACGCAAAAGCGCTTTATGAAAAACAGCTGGCGCATGAGCTTTCTGTGATTCATCAGATGGGTTTTGACGGCTATTTTTTGATTGTGGCCGACTTTATTCAGTGGGCCAAAGATCAAAAGATTCCTGTGGGCCCGGGTCGTGGCTCGGGTGCAGGCTCGCTTGTGGCGTTTGCGCTGCGCATTACCGATGTGGATCCGATGCGCTTTCACTTGCTTTTCGAGCGCTTTTTAAACCCCGAACGTGTGTCTATGCCCGACTTTGACATCGACTTTTGCCCCGAGCGGCGTGAAGAGGTGATTGCCTATGTGCAGCAAAAATATGGCGCTGATTCTGTGGCCCATATTATTACGTTCGGAAAGCTGCAGGCGCGCGCGGTATTGCGTGATGTGGGGCGCGTTTTGGGCATGCCTTATGGGCAGGTGGATAAACTGACCAAGCGCATTCCCTTTAGTCCTACCAACCCCATGTCGTTGGCCGAGGTTTTGGCGCAAGATGAAGAGCTGCGCAAAATGTGCGATGACGAACCCATTGTGAAACAGCTGTTCAATTATGCGCAAAAGCTTGAGGGGCTTTACCGTCATGCCTCAACACACGCGGCGGGTGTGGTGATTGGTGACCAGCCGCTTGTGAAAAGGTTGCCGCTTTACAAAGACCCCAAATCAGCGCTGCCCGCAACGGGTTTTAGCATGAAATATGTCGAGGGCTTGGGTCTTGTGAAGTTCGACTTCTTAGGCCTTAAAAACTTAACGGTGATTCAAGGGACCGTTGATCTTTTAAAAACGCGCGACGTGCATGTGGATATTGACGCTATTCCGTTGGATGATGCCGCAGCCTTTAAGTTGCTGCGTGCCGTTAAAGTGGTGGGCCTGTTTCAGCTTGAAAGCGCGGGCATGCGTGATGTGCTGGCCCAGCTGCAGCCCGAAGCGTTTGAAGAAATTATTGCGCTGGTGGCGTTGTATCGCCCAGGCCCGATGGACGATATTCCCTATTATATTGCCTGTCGTCATGGCCGCGAGAAGGTTACCTATCCCTATGATTGTCTTGAGGACATCCTAAAGCCCACCTTTGGCGTCATGGTGTATCAAGAGCAGGTGCTTAAAATTGCCCAAGTGCTGGCAGGTTACAGCTTAGGGCAGGCCGACTTGTTGCGGCGTGCCATGGGTAAAAAAATTAAAAAAGAAATGGATGCGCAGCGCAAAATTTTTATCGAAGGTGTTTTGAAAAACGTGGGCGGTCCTCAAGAAAAGGCCTCACAGCTGTTTGATCAAATCGCCAAGTTTGCAGGCTATGCCTTTGTGAAAGCGCACGCCACGCCCTATGCGCTTATTACGTATCAAACGGCGTATTTGAAAGCCAATTATCCGTTGGCTTTTATGACATCGCTTTTAAATCAAGATCGCCAAAATATCGAAAAGCTGGCCATTATTGTACAAGACGTTAAAGATCTGGGCCTTAAGGTGTTGCCGCCTGATATTAATCGCTCTTCTGTGTTGTTTGTGCCCGAGGTAACTGACGATGGGCCAGATGCAATTCGCTATGGCCTTGCGGCGGTTAAAAACGTGGGTGAGGGCGCCATGGAAGCTGTTGTGCACGAGCGCACACAAAACGGGCCTTTTAAAGATATTTTTGATTTTATCGAGCGACTGGGGCGTTCAGGTGATGGTGCCAAAGCATTGAACAAGCGCCAAATGGAGCACCTAATTTGGGCCGGTGCGTTTGATAGTTTGAATGCCAATCGACAGCAGCTGATTGTGTCGCTTGAGATGTTGCTGTCTTACGGGTCGCAAAAAATGGCGGGGCCTTCTTTGTTTGCCGTTGAAGACACGCGACCGCCCCTTGAAAGCGCTGATGATTATGGTGTGGGCGACAGATTACGTTTTGAATATGGCGCGGTGGGCATGTATCTTGGACAGCATCCCTTGGCGCCCTATCAAAAGTGGCTGCAGGCGATGGCCTGTGTGACATCAGAAGAGGCGCCGCAGGCACTGAAAAAAACGCCAACGCTGCAAATGGCCGGTGTGTTGACGGCCTCTAAAATCAAGCGCGGTAAATCGGGGCAGGCGTACGCGTTTCTTAGCTTCTCAGATGCGTCGGGCAGCTTTGAGGTGATGGTGTTTCAAGACAAGCTGGCCGAGGTGCGCGAGCTGTTGTCAGAGGGCACACTTTTTCTGCTGACCGTTGATGGTCGCACCTCTAACGATGGCATGCGCTTGCTGGCGCGTGACCTGAAACCCCTTGAAAAAGCCACACACACCATCCAGAAAATCACCATAACGCTGAAGCCACCCTATCCATTAGAGCCGTTGCATAAAATTTTTGCGACCTCAGAAAAGGGCGCCGTGGCGGTGCACTTTTGCTTTAAGGGGGTGCAAGATCAAGGGCAAGTGTACACGGTGCATGCTTCTCTTGCAGAGGGCAGACGGTTGTCTTTACCACAGTTGAATGCCCTTTTTTCAGAAGATTTTGACGTTTGCCTTCAAACGTGTGAAGCTGCGTCGGGGGCGCTGCCCTCTTTTCATTCAAACCGCAAACAGGCTTAAATAGTGATGATAACAGAAAATCTTAAGCGCGCTTTAACCATGCCTTCACCATCCAAAACCTCTTTTGCCGCAGGTTCTTTGCCTTTTAAAAAAATGCACAGCCTGCAAAATGACTTTGTGCTGCTTGAGACCGAACAGCCAGTGTCCCCAGGGTTAATCACGCATATGGCGTCACGACGAACCGGCGTTGGCTGTGATCAATTGCTTGTGATAGGCCCGGCCGCACAATCAGACGTGCATGCAACTGTCAAAATCTATAATGCCGATGGTTCTGAAGTCGAAGCCTGTGGTAACGGCACGCGCTGCGTGGTGTGGCTTTTGGCCCAAAAATATGGCCTGTCATCGATTGTGGTTGAAACAAAAGCGGGGCTGCTGAAAGGGCAAGTGACGTGCGCGCGTGATGTTGAAATTATGCAAGGTAAGCCGCGCTTTTTAACCGATGAACCGTTAGATCTTGAAGCTTTTGGTTTGCAGGAAGGTTATGCCGTTGATATTGGCAACCCGCATCTTGTGGTGCCGTTGGATGCTGATTTTGATCCCTCGCGCTTTCAGTACTTGGGGCCACGGCTTGAATCGCACGCGTTTTTTTCTAACAAAGCCAATGTTGAGTTTGTGATGATCGACGAAGGCTGTGTGCGCCTTTGGGTGTGGGAGCGCGGCGTTGGCAGAACGCGTGCCTGTGCCTCGGGCGCATCCGCTGCCGTTTTTGCGCTTTTAAAAGAGGGGCTTTTGCAAAACACCACAACGCCCGTCAAGCTTGAGGGCGGTGAGATGTGGGTGACCCTTAAAGCCGATGGCACCATCACCCACCGTGCCGAGGTCAACCTTGTGTTCGACGGCACCTTTAGTCTTTAACGCATTATAAGATATTGCGCCACCACGCGACTCTTTTGTCATGATTTTTTTGTCTAAAAAGACCGCCAAACAGCCTTTTTCCTGCTTTCTCTGACAAATGATCAAAAATAAACAAACATAATGACAGTATTCATTGTTGTTATATTGGTCTGTTTTGCCTTTTTATATTATTTTTTATTCATTTGCTCTTGCAAATGTGTGTTTTTTGCCAGCAGTATCATCGGGTATAGAAGAAGAAAAATCCGTTGTGCCTTCCGTGCCGTTTGGATCTCATAATATTGAGGGCTCTTTTAAGGATGGCATTCACGAAGGTTTTTTGTCAGAACTTAATGAGGATGAAAAGAAAAGCTGTATAAAACGTCTGCGCATTTTTGACATGTCGTGTGAGACTGCGGTGGGTAAACAATTATCGCATCAGCCAAGCCAATCGCTGTGGTGTCTCGACTTTGTTATGTGGGCAAAGAAAGCATATAAAAATATTGCGAAACAGCCCATTCATGACGATAACATAGAGTACAGGAAGGTAGTTTTTTCTGTTAAACGTTTAACGATGACTGAGTATGTGGTCTTTCGTAAGGATTATTATCACAGCAGTTTAATGATTGAGGGTACAGAAACTCGGGTGACATGTAGTTTTTCTGACGATAAACAAGGTATACGCAAAACGTTGACCTACGTGCCCGCTAAGCGCCTGCTCTCACCCCCACCAGCGATATTTCCCAGATCAACAGTGTTGAGAGCTCGGGTTTTGTCCTAATAAGCTATTGATTTTAAAAAGAAAAAACGTAAACTGCAGCCGCGATGTTTTAAAAACACGGTGGGGTGATGGCAATTGACTTAACCTTTTGTGGTAAAGCCTTGGGTGCGGCTGGGCTTTGGCTAGCGTGTTTGGCGGGTGTGCCTTTTGGGGGCGTGGCCTTGCCTGCAGATAAAGCGGATGCCGCCCTATACAAACCCTTGGCGTCTGCTGCAAAGGCAAAAGAAGCGCTTTTTACAAAACATCAAGCAAACATTGTATCTAAAAAAGGTTTTCATACGCTGGCGCATCCTTTTCAGGATGAGCTTGCCATTGATTTTGCGCCACTGCTTACCTCATCGCAGCGTTTGCAGGCCGAAAACTTGATAGCGATTTTCGAGGCCAGCTTTTTACCTCAAACACACGCTGAATGCGGCACCTTTAACGAAAATTTTGTCGAAGATGACGGTTTTTTTGCGCTTACCCGTCTTGCTGGCACAGGTGTTGCGTCCTCGTTGTCGTGCCTTTGTTTTGTGCGGCGCTGTGTGGATAACAGTGCCGATAATGTTTATGTAGGCATGGGGTTTAAAAAGATGATGGGTGATGGCGCACCACAAAACGTGGTGCGTTATCTTCAATTCAAGAGCACTGCGTCCGTAACACCCGGGCTTGTCGCCGCGCTTTTTGAAGCGCAGACGCCTTGGACTGTGACCTAAAGCATAGGTTTGGGACACATACAGAGCAAAGTGAACGCAAGTGTTTGATAATATTGACTTATTTATGTTTATTTGGCAAAATTACAAAAAATATTTTTTAAGAGTACGCCAATCATGCAACAACGTGTCGCTTTTTTATGTCTTGTGATCAGCTGCCTTTTCAGCGCCTCTGTCAGGGGTGTGGTGCCGCAGCAAGATCAGGCTCAAGCGACGTCTTTGACGCAACCGCAAGCTGAAGCAGCGTGGCCATCGACCCTGTTGCCGGCGCTTGCACCTTTCCTTCCTACGCCTAACAAGGGGATATATGATGCGTGGGATGTGGCTTATTTTCAGGCCTTTGATAAAACAATTGATTACTTAAAACAGCATCTAGCAACGGTCAGTGGTACGTCCAAGACGCAGCAAAAAAAGCAGCGCCAGGCATTTTACAAAACGGCATGGCCTTGTTTAAAGCAGCTGTCAGATGGCCTGGCCGCACGCATGCTTTGTTTTTCTGGGGACACACCAGAGTATCAAGAGATTTTTCCTAAAGTGGCGCGTAAAAAGGCTTTTTGTTTGCTGCTGTCCGAGACTTTAGAGAAAGAAAACAGACCTGCCTGGCAAGCATTTTTAGGGCGTGATGATCAAAGTGCCAGCGAAAACACCTGGCCGCATCTTTGTGCGTCTGAGCACGTGATTGAGAGCGTTTCATTGTGTGATCTAGATGCAGTATTTTTAAACCTTTTACGCATGCAGTTTTTTTATGCAGCGAACACAAAGCACACATTGCGTGCGTGGCATGATCGCTTTAAGGTATTTGCAACCCAAAACCCTTTGCCAAAAAGAGATGTGGTGTTTGCGCTGTGTCAGTTTATCATCGAAGAACAATTGAGCAAGGTGGTTAATGGCATCCAAAGGATACACCGTATTGCCAAAGAGGACCCCACTTTGGATGCGTATATCGCCCAAAGGGCCTCTGCTCAGCCAAGCGTTCAGCTTGCCACAACGCCCGAGCACACGACGTTTGAGGCAACAACAGACTTGGTGATAGACGATCAACCTGCACCGGAAGAAGCCACAGCTTTGTTGTCTGCGGAGCAACAGCGGGCCCTACAAGTGTGGCAGGATCATCAATTAGCCAAGCAGCTGTCCGAGCAGTTTGCCGCAGAAGATCACGAGTCCGCAGCAAAAGACCAAGAGCGCACAACAGAAGATACTTCAAAGCAAAAGCCCAAAAAGCGTCGCAAGAAGAAAAAAAGAGGCAAAAAGCGTCGTTAAAACAAATCGCCTTGGGGCAGGGGACGTTTTTGTTGAAAGGTGTCTTCCCACAGCGTGCGACCTTGGGCATCAAGGGTGATGTTTTGTTGTGTTAAGGTTTTAAGGTCGTGTGCTTTGGCGCTGTCTGCATAAAAAGAGCGTTTTTCTAAAAGCGCCGCCTCATCAAACGGAACGGTGTTGATGT
>JBAJNL010000022.1:0-21632 GCA_036881885.1 Holosporaceae bacterium | reverse complement strand
CTGGAAGTATAAAAGTAAAGCTTACGATATTCTGGGTGAGGACGATTGCCCTCATGACACAGTAGAGCTTACAAGGATCGAAAATGGGGTACTCGTAACCGATCTATAAAACGGGCCAGGGAGGCGCCGTCACCAGGCTTCAAGGCACACATCGTGTAACAACGCGCTGCACTTTATTTGAAACTGTATCTTTTGTTTCCTTAAGATCAACGATGTATACCCATTACCCTCGTAAAGCGCGCGCTTTTTCTTTAAATTTTTAAATAAAAGCATATTAAATTCTTATTTTCAGCGAGGGTGGGGCGATGATTGTTCATGCCAAGCGATGTCTTAAGATGTGGCGGAAGTGTTTGTGCATAACCTCCGCTCTTTTTGTGGCGTTTGTTATGCTTTTTGGGATCAGTAACGGTTTTGCCGCAAACCACAATGCAGAAGACACTCAAGCTGTCAGTCAGCATGTGTCGCGGCTTTCATTTTTTGAGCCAAAAGCCGATCACGCGTGGCAAAAGCATGTGGGCAGCTTCCTATCATGGGGTGCATCAAAGGCAGTGCGTTTGCTTTATTGGGGGGCTAAAAAAGCTTACCAAGGCGGTGTGTGGGTTTACCATAACATTGATGACCGCCACAAGGTTTCTGTGGCCAGAAAACAAGCGATTGATCGTGTGTTAGACAACTGGGTGAAAAAGGGGTTTGAGGAACGACTACAAGCGCCCTCATGCGCCGAGTTTGTCATAGAAGAAGTGATGCGCCAAAAAGTGAAACAAGCAACGCAAGAGGTGCGATGGGAAGAGGTATGTACACGATTGGGAGACGATTATATCAATTGGAACTGTGCACGTAGTGCGTTAAAAGAGGCGTTAGGACTTGCCCAAGCAACACGGGCAGACGCTTTAAAAAAAGACGTCTCCACAAAAAAGATTGTGGATGGGTTGCTAAGGCGTCTTACAAAAAACAACGGCCACATTATAAGGGCTATTGTGAACACCATGGCGGATGCGAATAAAGATTCCTGGCGTTTTGGTCGGCCACACTGGCCTTTCAGCTGGTGTAAAATGTCGTCAAGAAAAAAAACGGCAAAGTGGCTTGTAAAAGGTTTGAAACGCCCCACCTCTTGGCTGGGTTTCAAACGTCAAAGTGATGAGAATCAAAAAAACGTTTTGCATACACTCACCGATCGCTTGTCTTGTGACAGAACACTGCATTGGGATGAGCAAACAGATATTTACCGCAGTTGGGATATAAACTACTGTCCTCGTCAGCTTTCATGCGATCAAGTGGTGCCATAATCCTCTCTTAGGGATTGTTTCTGAAGAAACGATTGAAATGCATATTTTTAGCATTTGTTTTGTCATTTATTTAAAATTTTACATAAAATGACGTTCCGTTGATTTTAAAAAAAGGTAACAATGACGAAACGAACAAAAAGAAGACATGTAATCAGTTTCATGCTCATGGGTTGTGCGGTGATCCACACAGGTCTACGGGGTGACCTGCACGGTGCAAGAGGTCAACTGCCGCTTGAAGAATCAAGTGACTCTGGCATCGTTTTGGTACCTACCACACCAACTGAGGAAGAGTCGGCTAGAGACCTTCTTGTGAAAGCGCATGAGTGTGTTTTTAAGGATTTTGCGAAGGATACAGTAGAAAGGAAGATTCAGGAGATGAAAGAGATGAGCTTTCAGGCTGTGCAGAATCAGTGTAAGGCTTCGGTGGAAAAACAAAACGCAAGTCTTAAAGGTTGCAATGATGATAAACCTGCCTACCAGCGGTACTCGCTTGAAATGCTGATTGCTTTGGCATGGTTGCAGAAACTGCAGCCAAAAAAAGAGGCACCAAATTCGGGCATGGCGCAGTTGTCTGAATCGAAGATGCAAAACAACTGGTCTTTTATGGTATCGCTTGTTAGTGGTAAAACAAGTGTCGCTCAAGAAGAGCTGAATGCGTACGTCAACAACATATCGCTGACACAGCTTGTTGACAGTGTGATCGTACCAAAAGTGTCTTGTACAAATTTTTGCACAAAAGCTGTTTTTTCAGAAAGCGAAATAAAACTTCTGCAAGCTTTGCAGAAATCAGCCAATGCAAAAAAACTGTGGCGGCGTGTGTGGAAAATTTCTCTAACTAAGCAATCCAAGCCTAACGTGGGTCCGGTTGTCTCGGCACTCAGTTTTAATAAAGTAGGCGAACAGACAAAAAATAGGAATAAATGCCTTTCACTTGCCTCTCAACTCAAAGCAGCAAGTGTGCTAGACGATAAAGCGGAAAAACTTGTGCAAGAAAGCTGGATAGAGTACGACAATTCTTTTACGCCGCGGGGAAGATACGGTAGCTTAAAGAGAAGTCAAGGCTACAGAGCTGCTTTCATTGATCAGGGTTTTCGCTCAGTCATACTTGAGGAAAAATTGTGGCCGAGTGACAAATCGATGACGCTTGGCAGAAATTTTAAAAAAGACATATATCAACAAACTGAGGAGGGAGTTAATGACGGCCTGTCAGCACAGGTGACATTGCGTCGCAAGGGCAGTCTTTCTTTAAGAGGAACGCCTGGTTCGGTGGTTGCAGGCCATTATCGACAGGGATCGTTCATAAAACGTAGTTCTCGGCAGCTTTAGCGCTTGCGAATCACAAGGGGGGTGGCAAGCGCCATCAGGGCGATGCCGATTAAAAAGGCGGGTCTTAAAGGCTCGCCTAAAATCACAAGACCAAACAGGGCGCTGATACCAAAGCGCCACAAGCTAAGGGGCGCTAAAATATTAAGTGCCGTCATCGACAAAGCTTTGGCAAGGGCCCACTGACCCAGCCACTCGATAACGCCCATTAAGGCCAAAAATCCATAAAGCGACGGTGCAAGGGGCGCCCACATAAACAAGGCCGCAAGGCCCAAAAAAAGTGAATTGAGCCCTAAAAGAGAAAAGAGCGCCTCGTTCACCCCGACACGTTTAAGCAAAAGCTTGCCCGACAGCGTTGTCAGCGTATAACCACCAATGACCAAAAGAGGCAGAATGATCAGTTGAAACAAAGGTGCATCTTTGGCAAGGGGCAAAGACCAAAGCTCGGCGCGAATCAAGAGGGTTGAGGCAAGCAACAAAATGCACAGGCCCAAAAAGCGTAACAGTGTTGTTTTTTCTTTTAGCAAAAGAAGCGCCGCGCCAAAGGTGACCAAAGGGCCCAGCATGCGAAAAGAAATGGCAAAGCTTAAAGGATAAACGCTAAGGGCGCAAAACCAGCTTAAAAACGTTATGCTTGAGGCGCCGCTGCGCAAAAGCGCCCACAACGGCGCGCGTGTTAAAAGACGTTTGATCAGCGTTCCACCGGGTTGTGGCGTCAGGACAAGCATGCCAACAAAGGGCAAAAAAACTTGAAAAAAGGCGATTTGGCTGGGTGAAACGCGCATGCCCCGAAATTGAATCCAGCAGGCCAGCATGCTGATGGTGGCAAAGCAGGTGGTGGAAAAAAATTTCCAAAACAAACCAAGCGCGTAATCGCTTTTAAACCAAAAAGAGGGAGAAAAAATCTTGATCAAAGTTTGCATGGTCCGTGTGCGTTTTTTCACCTTGTTTTCAGAACACCTGGTCAAATACTGTATCTTCTTTTACTTTAAAGAAAGTAGAAAGTCATGGTCTTAACCGTTGTTTGAAGTGAAAATGTGTTTTAGAAAAGAAAAGAAGAGGTGTTGTGTGTGGTGTGAACAGGATGGCGTCAATGAGTGATCAAACAAATGATGCCGCAAACGCGCGCCGTCTTCACTTAAAAAAGCGCAGTGCCTCTCGTTTGATGGCTGTGCAAGCTTTATATCAGGCGGTGCTGCAAGAAGAGCCCCTTCACAAAGTGTGTGCCGATTTTACGCAAGAGCCCATGGTTTCTTGGCTGCGTTCTGAATCAATTGTGGGGGATGCCGACTATTTTAGGGAGCTGCTGCAGCCCTTTATTGCGCAAGATCTTAGCTTGTTTGATACTAAAATTCAGGGTTTGTTAACACCTCAGTGGCATTTTGAACGCCTCGAGCCTTTGCTGCTTGCGCTGTTGCGTGTGGCATCGTCCGAGCTGTTTGTCAAAAAAGAAGTGCCGCAAGCGCTGATTATTAACGAGTACGTCACCTTAACCCATGGCTTTTTCAGTCAAAAAGAACCCGCGCTGGTGCATGCCGTTTTGGACAAAATGGCGTTGCAGCTTCGATCTTAAAAAACCGCCGTGTGCGCTTGTTCTTTTTGTGGTGTTTGTGTGTGCCTTTGCGCCGGTGCGTGCGTCAGAACCGCGTATTAATAACCGTGATCCCAGCTTGGGTAAGGTGCATGTGCAAAATCACGCGCAGGTGGACAAGGCGCCTTTTTTTCAGTTGAAACCTTTTCGGTTGATGATTCTCTCGCGCAAGTCGCCTGTGGCCATTTTTTGCTTTGATCTGATTCTTGAAACGCATTCTGAGAAAACAAAAGGCCTGCTTGAAAAGCACCTGCCGCGCATTTACAGCGCGCTGCTAGAAGATTTTTATGGTGTGGGCTTTTTGCTTTGGGGCACAGGCTATCACACCACCAGCTTTGCCCTGAAACAAAGGGCTGAAAGGGTGGTGCGGCGTTTTGTGCAAGATGATTTGTTGCGTGATGTCATGATTCAAAAGGTTTTGCTGAAAGCCATTCCAGCTACCCAAAAAGAAGCCTAAGGTGTGCCTTAGCTGCTGCCATGCTCTAAAACCGTCATCGCGAGGCGCCCTTTGGGCGACGCCCCCCAGAACGTCATTGCGAGGAGGAATTTATTCCGACGTGGCAATCCAGTGTGCTTTGGCCGCTTTAGTTTCTGGCAAGTGGATCGCGCGGGGCTAAAGCCTTCGCGATGACAAGGGGGGCTGGGCCTTCGCGATGACGGTCTAAAATGTCATTGCGAGGAGGAATTTATTCCGACGTGGCAATCCATTGTGTGCTTTGGCCGCTTTAGTTGCTGGTAAGTGGATCGCCGCAGGTACTACGCACCTTCGCGATGACAAGGGGGGTAGCCTATTCGCGATGATGACAACAGGCCTCAGGAGCGGTTTTGTAACGCGTCTAACGCTGCGCTGAAAATGGCTTCGAACAGTTTGCGCATCTCGCCTTCATCCGTTTCGTTAGTTCATTCCATCGTCATCAAGAAGGCATCGCCTGCGGCGATCCACAGGCAGTGAGCCAAAGTGGTTCAAAGATTAGCGGAAAGGGGGTTCGTCAAAGCCGCGCAGCTTGCGCGAGTGCAAAAGGTCGGCGCCGCGTTCGCGCAGCAGGCGAATGGCCTCGATGCCAATTTCAAGGTGCTGGTGCACGCGTTCGGTATAAAACTGCGTGGCCATGCCCTTTAGCTTCAGCTCGCCATGCAAGGGTTTGTCTGAAACGCACAGCAGCGTGCCATAAGGAACACGAAAGCGAAAGCCGTTGGTGGCCAAAGAGGCCGACTCAAGGTCAAGCGCAATGGCGCGCGTGCGGTTATAGCGGGCAAACAGTTCTTTGGGGCTAATCTCCCAGTTGCGGTTGTCGCTGCTGACAACAGTGCCGGTGCGCATGCGCGTTTTAACATCGGCCTCTTTAAGGCCGGTCACGTTAATGACGGCCTCTTGCAGCGCCATCTGCATTTCGGCAATGGGCGGAATGGGCGTCCACAAAGGTACATCGTTATCAAGCACGTGATCATCACGCACATAGCCATGCGCCAAAACATAATCTCCAAGGCGTTGCGAGCGTCTAAAGCCAGCACAGTGGCCCAGCATAATCCAGCAGTGTGGTCGCAGCACCGCCAGGTGGTCGGTGATGTTGCGCGCGTTTGTGGGGCCCACGCCAATATTGATAAAGGTAATGCCGTTACCATCAGGGCGTTTGAGGTGGTAAGCGGGCATCTGCGGCAAGTGCCGAGGACGCTTTTTGGCCGCTGCCTTGGCTTCGTCTGCGTTGGTGACAATCAAGTCGCCGGGTTCGACCAAAGCGGTATAGTTTTGGTCGGCTTTCATCATCTCAAGCGCATAGGTGGTAAAATAATCAATGTAACGCTGATAGTTTGTGAGCAGGATAAATTTCTGAAAATGCTCAGGTGAGGTGCCGCAATAGTGATGCAGGCGATGCAGCGAATAATCTACACGTTCGGCCGTAAACAAAGACAACGGTCGCGGCTTATCGGGCGCCGCTTCAAGCGTGCCATCCACAATAGCATCGTCAATTTTGTTAAGGTCAGGCAACGCGGCTTTGTTGGCGATATCCCACAGCCTCTCGGGCTTTAGTGATGATAATGAGGCCTCGTTCATAAAAGGAATCGGAATGGGGCAATTGCTTTCACCCACCATCACGGGGCTTTTGTGGTGCTTGATCAAAAGGTCAATTTGTTCTTCATAATAAGCGCCAAACAGATCAGGGCGGGTCAGTGTTGTGCCGTAAAGCCCAGGCTCAAGCGCGGCGCCATAAGCCTTGGTGGCATCTACATTCAATTTTTTGGGCGGCACAACCAACGCCACATAAGGATAAGTGGCCGCGCTAGAGGCATCAAACGCATCGCCTTGATTCAGCTGTGCAATGGTGCCAGAAAAGCGCTCTTTATTTTTGTGATGAATGGCAAGCAGCAGTTTGACGGCCTCTTTTCCCGAGTGACAAACCTCTGCATGGCCTTTCATTTGGGAAAAACAAGGCAAAAAATCCTCTAAAGACTGCATAAAAGCTCCATTATTTGCATGCGGGCAGTGTAGCGCGTTGAGGGCAATAAAGATAGTTTTACAAAAAACAAAAAGAAAACAAACCCCTTTTATCAGCGGCCAAAGCGCCTTAATATATTTAAAAGCCTTTCGATCTTACAATCATAAATGAATGTAGCAGATGAAAAACACACCTGTTACTTTGCGAAGATAAAAAAAGTGCGCTTGGTTTGGTGGTCGGTTGTGTCGTTACGCTTTTTAAAATGGGATGCTTCAAAAAAGACCTTTTTTTGCACGCTGCTGCCTGATCATTTTTTTCATCTTTGTGGCCTTTTGCTTTTTGTCGGGGCGCTTCTTTTTGCCAGTGCGTTAAGCGCTAAAAAGAAAATCACGCGTCCTTACGCCTCGATTGTGATGGATGCACACTCGGGGCGTATTTTGCATCAGCGTTCATCGCGCACCAAGGTATACCCTGCATCACTGACCAAAATGATGACGCTTTACATGGTGTTTGACGCTTTGCGTCGTAAAAAGCTGGGTCGGCATCAGCGTATTCGTGTCTCGCTCCATGCGGCAAGGCAAGAGCCATCCAACATCAAGCTTAAAGCCGGCGACCGTATCAGTGTTGAGCAAGCCATTTTGTCGCTTGTATGCCGATCGGCCAATGATAGCGCTGTGGTGTTGGCCGAGGCCGTTGGCGGCAGCGAGGGACGTTTTGCCCGTTTGATGACGCAAAAAGCAAAGCAGCTGGGTTTAAGAAACACCACCTTTCACAATGCCTCGGGTCTTTATCACCCCAAGCAAACCACAACGGCGCACGACATGGCGCGCTTGGCGGTGCATCTGATTAAGCATTTTCCCCATGAGTACCACTATTTTAAGCGCCGCCGCTTTTCATACAAAGGCCAGCTTTATAAAACCCACAACAGGCTTGTGGGGCGTATTCATGGCGTGGACGGCTTGAAGACGGGCTATATCAGGCGCTCGGGATTTAATCTTGTCACATCTGCCAAACGCAATGGTAAGCGATTAGTAGGGGTGGTCATTGGCGGCAAAACGGCAAAGTGGCGTGATCGTCACATGACATCGTTGATTGAGATGGGCTTTGTGAAATGCGCCAAAATGTTGCAGCAAAAGGTGCCGGCGCCGTTTAAGTCATCAAAGCAGATACGTGTTCGTTATCAAAAGCGCACGCAAGGTCCCGATCGTGTTTATATCCACCAGCCCGCGCGTAATATCAAAAAAGGGCCTGTCTTAAGGTCGGTGCGCTTGCGGCCCAGCTCGCCAAAGCGAATGCCCAAAAAGCAGTCTCTTTCTAAGAGAGTCCCGGTGATTGCCCGCCGTCGCCAAATGGGCGCGCCTGAAAGTATCGACGATTTGCTTACGCTGTAAACACCACTTGAATGTTTTGCGCTTTGCAATAAGCGATGATCGCTTCGGCATTCTGGGGTTTGGGTACAACTGTGACCCTTTTTAAAGAGGATAGCTTTTGCAGTTGTTTGAAAAGTGTTGACCCCGGTAACATCGCGGTGTCGTGTAGCTCAAGATGCGTTAGAGCGTTCCATAAGGCTAGGGTGTCTAAGTTTTCATAAATCGTGTGCGGCATCTCTTCAAGGTTCAGATGGCTTAGTTGTTTGCAGGCACCCAAAGGAGTTATGTCAACAAAGCTTCGGCAGTCTTTCATGTGCACCTGCTTTAAGGACTCGCACATACCAAATGTTTTAAATTGGTGACAAACTTTCACAGACAACTGGTGTAGTTGCTTGCAGTTATTAAGCAGCATCAGATTTTCCAGTGTGTTACAGTCACTAATATCTATGCTGTGTAGGTCGTGCAGTGTTTCTTGAAAAAAAACTTTTTTAAGAAAAGGACAGCGGTTTAACAAAAGTTTCTTCAAGTGTGGTGTGTTGATAGCAAGCGTGCCCATTAGGCCTCCGCACTGCTTGACACTTAACTCTTCTAGTTGTGTTAGGGTTTCAAGTAAGTGGCTGGTTTCTTGTAGTTGTAGCAGATTGTCAAGGTGAATTACTTTAAGGGGGCACTGATTTAAGCCGGTGCTGTCTTGCAGCACTTCAAGCCGTTGTGCCTTGAAAACCTCAAGCTTTTTGCACTGGCCAATCCCTTGAAGCGTTTTCAGACGCTTGCATTTAAAAAGTGATAAATTGTGAAGGTTTTTAAGATAGCCAAGGGGCTGAAGCGTCTGAACCTGTAGGCAGTAACGAAGCACTAAGTGGGTCAGGTGAGAAAATGTCTGAATACCGTCTAGATTTTCAAGACAATACCAATCAGAGATGTTCAAAGAGGTAAGCGGCAGGTTTAAACGATTGACTGGTTCTAAGCTTGTATGCAGTCGCTGGGGTAAGCTTAAGTGAACGGTACCGCCACGTTTGTGGTAAGCGGCTATTGCCTTCTCACGCTTTGTTGGTTTCAGTTGAGCTGGCAATTTGCCATTTTCGGCAGCACGCTGGTACTGTTGCCGCTTGCTTTTTAAAAGCTCTGTTCCGACCGTTTCAGTAAAGTGCATGCCAGCACAAAAGGTTTGCATCAGCGTTGCATTGTTTGTAAATCTTCTAAATTGGTCAAGAGATTGAGGTTTAATATGCATTTTGTTCAGGGGGAACACGTGATCACACACATCACGAAAGCGCTTGCACACAGCGCGCCACTTGCCCAAGGTTCCAGGCTCTTGACCGGCCAGGCAATAAGCTAAAATCATCTCCAGTATATCATTTGGTAGTGCAAAGATAGGTGGAGGTGTTGCAGCACCTGACAAAGAGCTGGCGGACAAAGAGCTGGCGGTGTGAGAAGAGGTGTGTTGCAAGGTCAGTGCTGTTTTTTGAGGCGTGACTGTTGCAGGATTTGTAGATTCAAGACGTTGTTTTTTGGCTGGCCGCTGGCTTTCAGATGCTATGTGTGTGGTTTGTGCAGGAGCTGTTTGCAGCATCCATCCGGGAAGCGGCGGCAAAGCATGGCTGCCATCTGGTGTCCGCGAAGGTGTGACGGCCACAAGTGTGGCAAAAGAAAGGGTTTGACAAAAGATTGTCCAAAGTGAAATAAAAAAAATACGACAAGCCATTTAAAACATGCACTTCATTGAAACTTATTGGCAAAATATTATCACAAAAAGTCAAGAAAACAATATTTTTGTGTTTTTGTTGACAGCCATGGCGCGCCGTCAGATCTTTTTTACTGCAATGACGATGTGGTGGAAATCGCGCCTTTGCAAGCCGTATCTTGCAAAGACAACCTAAACACCATCGCCCGTTACGGCAGCAGCGAGAGAGAAGAGCTTGTGTTTTGAGCAAAAAAACGTTAAGATAGGGCACATTATTTTAGGAAACGACAGTTTCGTATCTTTAGGGTAACGCATGACTTTTTTGCCGCTTCTTAGCTTGAGTGCACACGTTTTTTGTGTGTTCTTTAAAAAGATTTCTCTTTTAAAAGCAAGAATTATTAAAGGCTTTCAAGTTTTTTGTTCAAACGGCTGGTTTTTTGATAGCCCGTTTTTTTCTGTGTTAAAGCATGCGTCCCTTTTTTTGAAGGATCTTGCTTTATATGACAAAAAAAATTCTGATCGACACCCTGCATCCCGAAGAATCACGGGTTGCAGTGCTTACGAACGACGGCTCGCTTGAAAGTTTTGAGCACGAAACAACATCAAATCGCTCGCTGAAGGGCAATATTTATCTTGCGCGTACCGAACGCATTGAGCCATCTCTTCAGGCGGGCTTTTTAGACTTTGGTATTGGCAAAGATGGCTTTTTAGCCTTTAACGAAATACATCCCGATTATTATCGTGTGCCTGTGGAAGATCAAAAGGCTTTGCTAGAGGCGCTTTCGCAAACATCAAAAGAGGCCTCGGACGACGTCCCCAAAGAGGTGACAGACACCTCAGAAGCTGACGATGACGCAGGCGCTTTAATGTTTGAGGCAGTTGATGCCGGCACACCTGTTGAGGGTGATGCCTCTGATGCGGCCTCTGACACCACGTCTGATGACACGAAAGAGGCCAGTAAGGCAAGCGATGACGAGTCCACAGACACTGAAGATGTGCGTTTAAAGAAGAACATCTTGAAAAAATATAAAATTCAAGAGGTTGTTCAAAAACGACAGCTGATGTTGGTGCAGGTGGCCAAAGATCCGCGCGGTACAAAGGGTGCGGCGCTGACAACATATTTGTCGTTGCCGGGCCGCTATTGCGTTTTAATGCCCAACACTCCTAAAGGTGGCGGCATTTCACGTAAAATTACCGATGTTAAAGAACGCAAACGCCTCAAGGGCCTTGTGGCCGAACTTGATATTCCCCAAGGCATGGGTGTGATTTTGCGCACCGCAGCCGTGGGACGCACAAAAGCCGATATCAAAAAAGATTACGACTATTTGTTTAAAACGTGGGAAGAAATTCGCGAGAAAACCGTTGCTAGCTCGGCGCCTGCCATGATTTACGAGGAAGGCAACATTATTACAAAAACACTGCGCGATCTTTACACGCGCGATGTGGATACCGTTTGGGTGCAAGGCGAGGATGGTTATAAAGAGGCACGAGCCTTGATGGGCAAGCTGCTTCCCTCTCATCTGAAAAAGGTAAAGCTGTATCAAGAGGCAGCTACGCCGTTGTTTCAGGCGCACAGCGTTGAAGAAAAAATTGCAGCCGTGCACACGCCTTTGTGCAAGTTGCCATCAGGCGGCTACCTTGTATTTGGCACCACCGAGGCGTTGACGGCGATTGATGTTAACTCGGGGCGTTCGACACGTGAGCGAGACATTCACGCCACAGCCCTTAAAACTAATCTTGAGGCAGCGGACGAAATTGCCCGGCAGCTGAGGTTGCGCGACGTGGGTGGCTTGGTTGTCATCGACTTTATCGACATGGACCACAACAGGCACAACGCACAAGTTGAACGTCGCCTGGAAAAAGCACTTAGCGCCGATCGCGCCAGAATACAGCTCAGCCGCATTAGCGCTTTTGGCCTTTTAGAGATGTCGCGTCAACGCCTTAAGCCCTCGCTGCAAGAGGCCATTGGGTTGCAGTGTCCTCGCTGTAAGGGTCTTGGGACGGTGTCGTCCGCGGCCTCTTCGGCGCTTGCTGTATTGCGCGCCCTTGAGACCAAGCTGGACAAAAAAGAAGGCAAGCCCTTTCGGGTGCATGTGTCGAAAGAAGTCGCTGTTTATTTGCTGAATGAAAAAAGCGCTTACCTTGAGCAGCTGATGCATGACAGCAAAACGGCTTTTCGCTTTTATATTGACGAACAACTGGTTGATGCCGAACACCAGATTGTGATGGATAGCACCGCCACAAAAGGCAGTACATCTTCTCAAACAGCACAAAAAGCTGGTGCGCAAAAAAATGCCACACAAAAGGCATCTTCAAAAAACAACCAAAAAGGTAAAGAGCCTAAGGGTAAAGCTGATAGCAAGAAGCCTTCTCAAAGTCCACAAGAGAAAACCGCTGAACGGGCAGTGCCCCATTTAAAACTTGTGAAGCAAGCGGATGAAACACTTGAGGTGTTTGGGGCACAACGTGAAAAAGCAAGTGTTCCAAAAAAGGCGCCACAAAAAGAGGTTGCGTCAGATGCTAAAGAGCAAGACAAGGCTGAAGAAAAAGTTACTTACAAAACAACGCGCAACACGCGTCTTAAGCTGCAGCCAAATGGCCGGCACTTTTCAAACAAAAAGCGCATGAAGCCCAAGGTTGGCCTGCACAACCCAAAGCGTGCCACAGTCCTCAAAGAGGGTGCAAAAGAAGCGGCCATCAAAGCCGTTGCGCAAGAGGCGCCACCCAAAATGGCACCAGCGCCAAAACCTGAGAGTTTGCCGGAAACCTTAACCTTTATCAGCACCAAAGACGGCAAAGATAAAGCCGTGGCAGCGTCTGAAAACGCCAAAAAGGGTGCCGATCAAAAGACCGCCAAAGGCGGCAAAAAAAGCTGGTGGAAGCGCATTCTTGAATAAGAGAGCTTCAGGGATATCATGGCCAGAATCCCTTTGGGGCTACTCGAACGTCACTGCGAGGAGGAAACTTGTTGCCGACGCGGCAATCCATCGTGTGCTTTGGCCGCCAAAGATGTTCTTTTAGGTACCTTGCAAGTGGATCGCGCGGGGCGCTTCGCACCTTCGCGATGACGAGCAAAGTGATGCGGCGTGCCCCTAACCCTTATAGCAATGACGCCTTTCGTTCTTCGATGTGATGCGATTTTATCAGCATCGCACTGCAAATGTTATGGCCTTAAGGGCTTTTCTTGCCCTTTTGGCCGTGTCCTCAGTGATGAAAAACTCCCCACCTCAAAGGTTTCATCGGCTTTACATGCCTTGGCAAAACACGACGCTGACTCGTGGCTTTTCCTCGGCAATCCCGCTCACACCGTCTTAGCTGCTTAATTGCACGGCGATAGTTTGTTTTAATGTACAGCTCTTTTTGTGCATTAAACTGCGCTTTGCACTTGTCGGTACAAGCATTCATCGTTTTGGCCTCAGCTTGTAACGAAGCCAGCATCACCAACCCACACAATGTACTCTTTAGCAACATGCCTCTCATAAGTGCTCTCCTTTTTCTGAAAGCTTTTCCTTATGATGTGTCTTTTTTGGTTAATTTTTAAAAAAAGAGAGAAAAAAAGCTCTTCCATGGTCTTTTTATACAAGACACACCACAGAAAAAACGCCACTGGAAGCTTAAGGCAAAACAGTGGCGTTTCAAAAAATTGCGTAAAACAGTGTTACAAAAGCTTTAGGCGTCGCCGTCTGCTTTGTTTGTGGCCAAATCAACAGGCGTCATCGGCGCAATGGTGGAAATGGCGCTTTTATAAATCAGCTGCTGCTGTGTGCCGCTTTTAAGAAGCAGACAAAACGGATCAAAGCCGGTGACAATGCCTTGCAGCTTAACACCATTCACCAAAAACAACGAAAGTTGTGTTTTATTTTTTCTCAAATGATTCAAAAATTGATCTTGAAGCAAGGCTTTTTCCGACATTTTTTCTCTTTAAGCGATACAAACTTTTACTATTGGTAGGATACACTGCTTTTGTCTTCAAGCAAACCCTCAAATCTTTTTCTTAACATCTTTCTTTGTTTGACTTTTTTAAGGTGTTGGCAGCCAATTTTGAAAGGTTGGCATTGTTTTAAATCTATTTAAGGCAAGTTTTTGATGATCCTTAGCAAAGTAGGACAATCAACACCTTTAACTGAAGGTACACCCTCAACCACAGCTTGCTCGCCAAACGAGATGGGCAGGCACCCTGCGTTGTGAGCGCACAGGGTGTCAACAGCCGCATCGCCCACAAACCAAACATCTTGGCTGGGCTTTGGACCATCGCGCAGCGCTTCAAGCAAAGGCAATTCTGACGGCTTGTCTTCGGGCGTATCATACGAACCGATGATGCGTGAGAAAAAATCTTCCCATAAAAGGGCCGCCACCTCTTTGCGTAACAGGCCACCATTTTTATTGCTGGCCACGGCCATATAAATGCCGCGCCCTTTCAGATAATGTAACAACTTTTCGGCACCGGGCATGGGGCGTGTTTCGTTCTCATGCAGTCGCAAGATGGCTTGGATAAAAAACTTTTCTGCCTCTTCTGCCCGCTCTTTAAACAACGTAGCAAAATCATGGCGAATGGCGTGTTGCGGCATTTTTAAAAAGGCCTGAAACGTAGGCAGTGGTTTTTTAAAATGGGTCAGCGTCTCGCAAAGTGCTTTGTATGACACCTGCATGGTATCAACAAGCGTATTGTCCCAATCAAACACGACAGCCACGGGCGCTTTTTGAGGCTCAAGGAAAGGTTTTGTCATAGGCAAAAGACCATATTCTTTTAAACACCTTACACAATAAACCTTGCCTAAAAGCTTAAACAGAAAGTGACCTTGATTCAAACGAAAAACGCACAACGGGCCCCAGTGCCTTGTTCAACAAACCTTTGTCACAGTCTGCGCCGGCAACACGGCTATTGCGTGCACATGATCCCACATTGTCATGGCGATGAGTTTTTGAAGGCGACGCGGTTAGGCCCACTTGCACGTTCTTTTGCAAAATGTTGGTGGCCAAAGCACACACCGCTTCAGAAACTAAGGTTTCCTTCTCGTCATGATGGTTTGGGGCACGCTGCGGATTGACCGCCATTTTCAAGGGGGTGAAAAAAATGACGACACATGTTAAAGTGGCGCATAACGTGCCACAAGGTTAAGGGTCTCTTTCTTGCAAGCTTCTTTATTAACCGTTCTGTGATCAGCCTTTTGTTTCAATACATTGCCCATGTTTCTAGCCCCCCCCTCTAAAAAAAGCCTGTCGCTGGGACAATTCTTTTGTTTTGTCTTTTTTGGTCTTTCAAGCGGCTTGCCTTTTTTAATGATCGTCTCAACCCTGGCGGTGTGTTTGATTGAAAAAGGTGTGTCGCCCTCGCTTGTGGGTTTTTCAACCGTGGCCACGCTGCCTTATGCCCTTAAGTTTTTTCTAAGCCCCTTGATCGACAGCTTTTGGCTGCCGTATCTGTCTCAAAAACTGGGGCAGCGACGGTGTTGTGCTTTGTTTTTTCAGTTTGGCGTTGTGTGCGCGCTGGCATGGCTGGGGTCGTCTTTAAAAAATCCTTCCTTGTGGCAAACGGGGCTTGCGGCGCTTTGTGTTAGTTTGTTTGCCACGTTGCAAGACCTTGTGCTTGAGGTTTACCGCATCGAGCAAACGCCGCGCGGCGCCATGGGTGCCTCTGCGTTTGCCACCACATTTGGCTTTCGCTTGGGCGTTCTGATTTCAGGTGCTGGTGCTTTGTTTGCGGCACACTTTTTATCATGGCGCTTTGTGTATCATCTGGTGGCCGGCTGCGCGTTTTTAGCCATGACCGCGGTGTTGCTCAGTCGCAAAGATCAACCATCAAGCACCCTTAAAAGACAGCAAAAAAAGTTAATGACTTTTTCGTGGGTTGAAAACTGGCGCTTAAGCGCGCGGCATCTTTTTCAACGACATTTTTGGGGCACGCTGCTGATGGTGTTCGTACTTGCTAAAATGGCAGATGTGGTGCTGCACACCATGAGCATTCCATTTTTGTTGTCTCTTGGCTATAGCAAGACGCTGTATGCGACCGTTGCCAAAATTTATGGCTTTGGCGCTTTGCTTGTGGGCAGCACATTGTGCGGCTTTGTGCTAGATCGCACCCCTTTATACAACGTTTTTGTCGTGGCCCTTGCTTTGCAACTGGGGGCTGTGCTCTGCTTTTTATTGCAAGCCCTTTGGCCACCGCACCAGGCGCTTTTGACTATCACCGTGTTGTTTGAAAGTTTGGCGTCTGGCTTTTTAACAACGCTTTTGGTGGCGTACATGAGCCGCCTGTCAAAAGCACCCTATACAACCATGCAATACGGCATGCTGGCCTCGCTTAGCTCGCTGATACGCATTGGCTGGTCTTTGGTGGCAGGCGCCACTGTTGCATGTGTGCCATGGTCATTGTTTTTTTCAGGGCTTTTGGGCCTGCAAAGTGCCATCATGGTCTTTTTTTTAACACAAAAGAAGCCACTGCAACGCCGTTACAGCCCTCGCGGTGTTTAACACAAAAAGTTCCTCAGGCAGGTGTGAGTTTTTGCAACCATTGTTCAAGGCGCATGCCACGTGACCCTTTAATCAAAATGGTATCACCGTCTTTTAAAAAAGAGGCAGGATTGGCCGCCAGCAGCTCTTCTGTATTGGAAAAAGTGCGGCCTTTAAGGCTCTCGGGCAAGACCTGCCAAAGACTTTGCATCAAGGCACCCACCGTCACCACCTGATCAATGTGGCAGGCCTTCAGCGCTTGCAACAGATCTTGATGGGCTTTGGTTGCTTGGTCGCCAAGTTCGAACATATCGCCCAGCACAGCCACGGTGCGCCCCTTTTGTTGGCCATGAGCCAGTTGTAATCCTTGAAGAGCGGCTGCAACAGATAAGGGATTGGCATTATAGCTGCTATCGATCAATGTCAGGGCGCCCACATCTTTAAGATATGTCTTGACCGCATTGCCGCGCCCTTTGGGCACCACCACGTGCGCAAGACCCTGAAGGGCTTTGTGTAAATCACACCCCAAAACGCCAAGCACTGCCAAAACAGCCATCATATTGTCAATATCATGCGGTGCGGCGCCAGGCACAAAGCCTTTAACGGCCTGTGTTTTTACCTGCGCTTTAAACGTCATGCCCGTTTGATGGGTTTGGGGACACACAGCACCCTGGCTTTCAAGCAAGCACACGTCTGCATCTGGGTGACGGCCAAAAGTCCATATCTGTTGGACGCCAGCTTTTTTGGCACACTTTAACAGAATATCGAAAAACGCATTGTCGCGCGGCAAAATCGCGACACCACCTGACTCAAGACCTTCAAAAATCTCGGCTTTTGCATAGGCAATATCTTCAACCTTTTGAAAGGCTGCAGCATGCGCAAGGCCAACCGTGGTGATCAGCGCGATGTGTGGCCGCACCCATTGTGTAAGCTGTCTTAATTCGCTCGCGTGATTCATGCCAAGCTCAAACACACCATGCGTTGTGCCAAGCGGCATGTTGGCCAAACTAAGTGGCACGCCAATGTGGTTGTTAAAACTTGCAGGGGTTTTAAAAACTGATGGCCCATAGCACTGGGTTAAAAGCGTTGCAAGGGCCTCTTTTGTGCTGGTTTTACCGGCACTGCCTGTTAGCGCAATAAAGCGTGTGGTGCCAAAGCGGCCACGCGCTGCCACACCTAAACGCTCAAGCGCTTTTTGTGTGTCGTCCACAGATAAAACGGGCTTGGCGTTAGACGAAAGATTTGTGGGACGCCTTGATGCTACGGCTGCCACGGCGCCTTTTTGAAAGGCCGCCTCGATAAAGGCATGACCATCTACAGTCTCGCCCTTAAGTGCAAAAAAAAGGTCGCCTTCTTTCACCAAGCGTGAGTCAAAGGCGACTCCCTTGATCGCAAGCATGCCGTCAGCTGAAGGCAAAGCGCACCCCAGCGCTTTTGCAACCGCATCCAAACGCCATAACGCCTTAGATGTTGGGTGGTTTGATGGGGAGGGAGAGGGGTGTGTCATGACCGCTGCGTGATGGTATAGGTTCACTTTCTTTCAAAATGCCATTTAAGCGCTCGGCTGCAAAGAGAAAAAGTAACGTCTTATCACAGAGATCACTCAGAAAGCATTTTCTTTTGGTTAACACAATTGACAAATCGGCATAACGGGCACAGTCCTTGCGTGCTTGTTTTGCGATGTTTGATGAAAAGAAAGGGTCTTTCTGATGCAAAAAAAACGCTCTGCCTTCATGTCTTCTTTTTTTCCGCTTTTTTTGCTGGTAGCTTTGCTAAGTTGCATGACTTCAAGGCCTGTGCAAGCGCGCGTCAAATATAAGAACAGTACCGCAATGGATACCGGCAAACAAAGGTCAAAAGGCAAACCAAAGAAAAAAGGTCAATCAAAAACGCAAAAGAAGAAAAAAGGCAAAAAAAGTCAATCAAAACGCTAAGACAACACAGCAGGGCGCTTCTTTGTAAGCGCCAGTCTGCGGCGATCCACTTGTCGCGCACTCGGGTTAGCCAAAGCACACGATGGATTGCCGCGTCGAAACATAAGCTTCTCCTCGCAATGACAATTTTGAGGGCATGGCACGCCGATTTGGTCGTCATCGCGCAGATGTCGGGATATCTGCGGCGATTGTTCTTCTTTTTTTCTTTTAAGTACGCGAAGGGTATTCTCTACCGTCCGCAAGCTTAGCAAGTTTTTAAGCAAAATCAAGTCAATAATGGCTGTTGCTGTCACAGAAGTTAGATACTTTTTGATCGTCCTCAAGAAGGTGCGGAGTGCCTGTGGCAATCCATGTGTACCTTAGCCGCTTCAGTTTCTGGCAAGTGGATCGCGCGGGGCTTCGCCTGCTTGATGGCGTTCTAAGCGCTTAAGTGGCGCTTAGTTGTTGGGCGACGGCGGTGCCGATTTGGGTGGGGCTGTCTACCACAATGGCGCCGGCCTTTAAAAGGGCTTCTTTTTTGCTGGCGGCGGTGCCAAGGTTGCCGGTGGTTACAGCGCCTGCGTGTCCCATACGCCGGCCAGGTGGGGCCGTTTGGCCAGCAATAAAGCTGACAACGGGCTTTAAAAGCGTTTTTTGCGACGTAGAAGATGTGTTGCAAGCCTCAAGGTAGGCGGCCGCTTCTTCTTCGGCGGTGCCGCCGATTTCGCCAATCATCACAAGGGCGTGGGTATCGTGATCAGCGAGCAGAAGCTCAAGCGCATCGATAAAGCCCATACCTTGAATGGGGTCACCGCCAATGCCAATACAGGTTGACTGTCCAAGGCCCAAGGCCGACAGTTGATGCACCGCTTCATAGGTCAGCGTGCCCGAGCGCGAGATGACGCCCACATGGCCAGGTTTGTGAATAAAGCCCGGCATGATGCCAATTTTGGCTTGTCCCGGCGTAATCAGGCCAGGGCAGTTGGGGCCAATAAGGCGGCAAGAGGATGTTTTAAGGGCTTCTTTAACGCGCATCATATCAAGCACAGGGATGCCTTCGGTAATACACACAATCAAGGGGACGGCCGCTTCGATGGCTTCTAAAATGGCGTCGGCGGCAAAAGCGGGGGGCACATAGATCACCGTGGCGTCTGCGTTGGTTTCTTTTTTGGCTTCGGCAACGGTGTTAAAAACAGGCAGGCCCAAGTGCTGCGTGCCGCCTTTAGAGGGGGTGACGCCGCCCACCATGTTGGTGCCATATTCAAGGGCTTGCTGGGTGTGAAAGGTGCCGTGTTTGCCGGTAATTCCCTGGCAAAGAACGCGCGTGTCTTTGGTCAGTAAAACGGCCATTAGCGTGATCCTTTCTGGGTTGGGGTGGTACCGGCGCAGGCAATGACCTTGCGGCATGCGTCATCCAATGAATCAGCTGCCTCAATCGCCAGATCAGATGCTGCCAGAAGCGCTTTGGCTTCGTCAACGTGTGTGCCTTCAAGGCGCACAACCAAGGGTTTTTGCGTGGGGGTTTGCGCCAAGGCTTCCAGCAACGCACGCGCCATCAAGTCGCAATGCATGATGCCGCCAAAAATATTCACCAAGACGGCTTTGACGCTGTCTTCTTTTAAAATAATGTCCAGCGCGGCTTTAATTTGCTCAAACGAGGCACTGCCGCCCACGTCTAAAAAGTTGGCCGCTTTGCCACCAAAGGCTTCAATCGCATCCATTGTGGCCATGGCCAAACCCGCACCATTGACCATGCAGCCAATATTTCCCTGCAGCTGCACATAGCTTAGATCGTGCTTTGCGGCCTCGATCTCTTGTGGTGCATACTCAAGGGGATCTTTAAGGGCGAAAATATCGCTTTGCCGGTAAAGCGCATTGTCGTCAAAGACCATTTTGGTGTCCACAATCAAAAGCTGGCCTTCATCGGTGACAACCAGTGGATTAATCTCAAGTGTGTCCATGTCGCGCGCCATAAACAACCCATAAAGGCGTTGCAGCAGGTGCGCAAAATCTTTCCAAAGGGCGGCGTTAAGGCCCAAAAAATCAAAAGCCTGGCGTGTGTGAAAGGCGCGCAGCCCCACTAAAGGAGACAGGGGAAGTGTTTTGATCTTATCCGGCGCGGTCTCTTCAATATGGCCGCCGCCTTCATTCGATAGCATCAGCGTGACGGCGTTTTGCGCGCGGTCAATGAAAAAGCTTAAATAGTATTCGCGGGAAAAGTTGGCCGCTTCCACCACATAAATCTTGTGAACAATCTTGCCTTCAGGGCCGGTCTGAGGCGTGATCAGCGGCTTGCCCAAAAGGTTTTGCGCAATGTTTTGTACGTCTTCTTTTGTTTCGGCAAACTTAATACCGCCCCCAAGGCCGCGCCCGCCTGCATGAATCTGGGCTTTCACAACGTAAGGTCCCTCTAGTGTGTCGGCGGCCTTCAAGGCTTCGGTGGCCGAGGTTGCCACAACACCCTTTTGAATGGGCAGTCCTTGCAGCTCTAAAAGCATTTTAGCTTGATATTCATGAATGTTCATAAGGGCTAAGCTACCTGATTGAGAAGACTTTTAACAGGGGTACACACGCTGTTTTTTACGTCTTTTGATGTTGTTGTTGGGCCAATTTAAACAAAATGCCTTCGCGTACGCCGCGGTCTGCCGCAATGACAGGTTCAATGCTAAGAATGTCATAAATGGCTTCAAAAAGAGCAAGGCCACCGGTGATCGAGTCAGCGCGCTGGGGGCCAATACATGCATGGTTAACGCGGGCGTTATAAGACATCTTGGGGATTGTCGCCATCGTTTTGTGGATCTCTAGTTTTGAAAGGCGCGCTTCGTGCACAAGCGATTTGTCATAGGCTTTAAGATCCATGCTGATGGCAGCCAGAGTTGTGATGGTGCCACTGGCGCCAATCATTTGTATTTTGTTATCGCGCATCTTGGCATAAATATCATTTTGCACAGCAAATTCGTTCATGTGAGACGAGACATGTTGCATGATCGTCCGGCGGGTGTCTTCGTCTTTCAGTTCATCTTTCAGCGTGGCAAAGCCATAAGGAAACGAAATGCTGGCCGCAATGCTAAACGTGCCGGGGCCTGTGATGTCGACCAAGACAAGCTCGGTGCTGCCGCCGCCAATATCAAACACAATGGCGTACGGAATGCTGGGGTCAAATAATTCAGCGCAGCCCGAAACGGCAAGCTCTGATTCTTCCTCGGGGTTAATGACCTCAATCTTAATGCCCGTTTTTGAAAGCGTTTTTTCAATCAGCTCGTCGGTGTTGGTGGCATAACGACAGGCGGCTGTTGCAACGCAACGAAAAGTGTGTACGTCATGAAAGTGAAGGCGTTTTTGGCATTCGTCAAGCGCCATCACGGCGCGCTCCATGGCGTGTGAAGATAATTTTTTGGTTTGCTCAAGTTGCTCACCAAAACGAATCACGCGTGAAAGCGAATCAACGTGTGACAATTGAATGCCTTTTGGTGTTTGGGTGCAGCGGGCAATCAGCAAGCGACACGTGTTGGTGCCAAGGTCAATGGCCCCAAAAAGGGGCGTGTCACCAAAAGAAGTGCGCTTTTTAATGTCTTGTTTT
>JBAJNL010000021.1:0-23303 GCA_036881885.1 Holosporaceae bacterium | reverse complement strand
TTTCCGACGCGGCAATCCATGTGTACTTTAGCCGCTTTAGTCCTCGGCTAGTGGATCGCCACAGGCGTTATCACGCCTTCGCGATGACGTTCTTTCTTGTCATTGCGAGAAGGAAACTTGTTTCCGACGCGGCAATCCATCGTATGCCCTAGCCGCTGCTGTTGCGGCTCAGTGTTTGCGGTTTTCTTTCAGCACAGGTTTGGATAACACAACCTAAACGTTACGCATGCTGAAAAATATCGGCTTTAAAGTTCGCCAAATCAAGGGCAACGCGCATGGGCAAAGCATCAAAGCATTGCTGCGCTAACGCAAAACGATCCTCGCGTCTTAAAAGTGCCTCTAGCTTATCTTTAAGGGCATGCAAATACACCACATCACGTGCGGCATACTTTTTTTGATCTTCGGTCAACACATCACGCCCCCAATCCGAGCTTTGTTCGGCCTTTGACAGATCAACCGAAAGTTGCTCGCGGCACAGCTCGCGCAGGCCGTGGCGGTCGGTATAAGTGCGCGCCAATTTTGAGGCTATTTTGGTGCAAAAGACGGGTTTGGGCATCACGCCAAAGGCATCGGCCAAAGCCGCCATATCAAAGCGTGCAAAGTGAAAAATCTTTACAATTTTCGGATCTTGCAACACCCGCTTTAGATAAGGTGCCGGCGCCTTGTTTTTGCGTATCTGCACAAGATGCACCTGGCCTGTGCCAGCTGTCACTTGCACAACACACAGTCTATCTCGGCCGGTTTCAAGCCCCATGGTTTCGGTATCAATGGCCAAGGCTTTGCCGTCAACAGATGTGGGCAGATCATCATAGCAAGTGTTAATATCCATACCCTTGTTCTATCTTTTTTAAAGAGCTCTTTCAACCATACAGCGTTGTTTTTTCGTTTGACACACCAACCCACCTCTTGACATGAAAACGCACTTTTACCTTTGTGACGCTAGAACCGCCGCCACCACACCGGTCGTCACAGCCACTGCCGCAGCAGCCACTGCCACTTTTTTCTTGGCAGACCATTTCTTTGGTGCTTTGTGCGACTGTTGTAAGGTGGGATCTTGCGCTGTCTTAGGCGCGTTATCAGCAGATTGATGCACTGTATGCATTTCTTTTGTCAGTCTTTTCAGTGTGTCTTTTCTCAGTTGCACATCTTCGTTTACGTGCTTTAAAAAATCTTTTGCGCTCTGAATCTCCTGCCTCTCTTCACTTGAAAGCACTGATGGGTTAAGCACATTCAAGGCACGCGGGCGCTCTGTAGAGCGTGTTGCAAAATTATATGTTGGAAAAAGCCGCGCCATCACTTTTTTTCTCAGCACTTCTATCTGCGCAACCATGCTAATGGTTTCTTTTTTGACTTGTTGCGCTTTCAACTGCACATCGATTAACGCTTTTTTCGCGGCTTCAACTTTTTTTGGATCTAACGAGCGCCAACGCTTATTGTATTCTTTAACCAGTTTATCGTAGTCAATCATCAAAGCGTCATAATCAGACTTTGTATCATTCAAAGATTTTTTTAACACTTCCAATTGTTCAAGGTGTAAGGTTTTGCTCTGTGATGACGTTTTTGCAGAAACGCTTGACACAACACTGGGCACAGCTGTCTCGGGAGAGAAAATCTTTTGAACGCTTTGTGTGCCCTTTATATGCGTTGCATCTTGCAAACTTTTTACAACTGTTTGATGTGTTTTAATCTGAACCTTATGACGTCGAACCATATTGTTAACTTCTTGTGCGTCAGTTGCATTGTTGATCTCTTTTGAAAATCCTTCGTACTGCCTTAAAAGTTCTGACACATAGCCAATATACGTTTCGATCGCCTGCTTTGTATCACCCGCTTTTTGTTTTGTAGCCTCAACTGCAAAAAACGCCTTCTCTTTTTCAAGATTGGCACGAAGGCCTTCTAAAAATTTTTTGTGAGGATTTGCTTGAGTGCTTGATAATGTTTTCTGTATGCTGTTTTCAGACAAATTTGATGACGCATAAAGCACGTTTAAAGGATGCACCCAAAGCAACCCTAAAAGCAAACCAAAGATTTCTTGACGTAAAAACCACACCATCACAAAGAACCATCGTTTTTTTGCCTATCAACGCAAGAAGCGTGCAAATAATTTAGACATGACCCTATATTCATTAAGAAAAAGATTTAAAAAGACACGCAAAAGATGGTGCCTAGGTTTTTTCTTGGCCAAGGCGCTTGATGTTTTCAAAAATTTGGCTGCAATAAGGACACACGGCGCGCCCGGTTTTGCTAAGATCTAAAAAAACACCAGGGTGCCCAAGCGCGTCCTCACCAGAACAAAAAACGGTGTCATCGTAAATGCTGATCACATCAATGTGCTTTTCGTTAGCGGAATAAGGAATATATTGGGACAGGTGCGTTTTACTTTTTAACATGAGCGGGGCTGTTCCTATCACACATTCCTTATCTTTCTCTTCAGTCAAGAGAGCATCCTTCACCAAAGCACCTTTTTAGGGTACAACAAAAGAGAAAAGAAAACCTAAAAGGTCAGTTTTCAGCGCCCGTAGCTCAGCTGGATAGAGCGTTGCCCTCCGGAGGCAAAGGTCAGGGGTTCGAATCCCTTCGGGCGTGCCATTGCCGCCTCACCCCTTTACATAAAAATAATGCACAAATAACGATGTTGTCAGTGTGTTAATCATCATCCCGAATGGTGCAAGTGCCCATCGTCATCGCGAAAGCGTCAGTTTGTGGTGTTCGCTCTTGTTTTGTGTAGATCTTCCCCTAGATTTTCTTTGTTATCCGCGCGCGAGGCATTCTCCAGCATCCACAACTTTAGCAAATTTTTAATCAAAATCAAGCCAATAGTTGACCGCGTCATCGCGAACGGCCAGCTGCCGTGTGGCGATCCACATGTCTGAACCTGAAACAGCCAAGGCACGCGATGGATTGCTACGTCGAAACCCACGGTTTCTCCTCGCAGTGACGGTTTTGGAGGGCTGCCGCGTCGGAAACTTAGCTTCTTTCTCGCAATGACAGCCTTAGGGTTAAGCTTTGTCGGTTGTGTCTGCTTTTTCTTTCTTAACCTCAGTCGCTTTGCTGGCATCTTCAGCAGAAGTGGCAGGTTTTGACACCTTAGCGGCTTTGACATTTTTGTCTGTGCTCTCTTTTGCGTCTTTGCCCTTGGTGGCTTTGTCAAGCGACAAACCAAGCATTTCACCCAGCGTGGCACCGCTATCAGACGAGCCGTACTTTTGCATAATATCCCGCTCTTCTTCAAGTTCGCGCGCTTTGATCGAAAGCGACACGCGCGAGGCATCAAGCGTCATGATCTTGGCATCAACTTTTTCGCCCACAGCAAAACGGTTTGCGCGCTGCTCGGCACGATCACGTGACAGATCAACTTTTTTAATGAAACCTTTCAAAGCACCATTGGCAAAGGCCACGTCAAGACCCGCATCTTGAAGCGCTGTAATTTCACAGGTGACCACATCGCCCTTTTTAAAGGCCGAACGTGCCTCGGCTGCAGGATCTTCAGAAAGTTGCTTGACACCAAGCACCACCTGCTCTTTTTCAACTTCAACACGCAACACTTTAACGCGAATCTTATCGCCCTTTTTGTAAGCACTCAGCGCCTGGGCATCGTCTTGATCCCACGACAAGTCACTTGCGTGCACAATACCGTCAATGCCTTGAACCAACTCAACAAAAAGACCAAAGTGTGTGATATCTTTGACTTCTCCCTCAAAAATAGTGCCGGCAGCAAACTTCTCTTGAATGGTTTCCCAAGGATTCGAGCTGCACTGCTTGAGACCAAGCGACAAGCGACGACGCGACGGATCTACCTCAAGCACAACCACCTCGACGCTTTGCTGCAACGAGACAATCTTGGAGGGTGCAACAGGCTTCTTTTGCCATGACATTTCAGAAACGTGAATAAGGCCTTCAACACCCGGTTACAGTTCAACAAAAGCACCATAATCGGTAATGTTGGTGACCACGCCCTTAATGCGTGTTCCCTGCGGGAATTGTTTTTCAACGTCACTCCAGGGATCAGCCTCAAGTTGTTTCATACCCAGCGAGATGCGTCCATTTTCTTTGCTAAAGCGAATGATCTTCACTTCAACCATTTGGCCCACAGTCAGCATGTCACGCGGATTTTGCACCCGTTGCCACGACATATCTGTGACATGCAGCAAGCCGTCAATACCACCAAGGTCAATAAAGGCACCGTAATCTGTGATGTTTTTCACCTCACCCTTGATCACTTGACCTTCTTCAAGCTTCGAAATCAGCTCGTCCCTTGACTCAGAGCGCGACTCTTCCATAATTGCACGGCGCGACACCACAATGTTGCTACGCTGACGATCCATGCGAAGCAGTTTAAAGGTTTGCTTAATGTGCATTAAAGGCGTTGGGTCCTTCACGGGACGCACGTCGATCTGGCTGCCTGGCAAAAAGGCCACAATGCCTTTTACATTTACGGTAAAGCCGCCCTTAACGCGATCAAAAATGACGCCTTCAACGGGTTCACCTTTTTCATAAAGTTGTGCCAACTCAACCCAAGCCGCTTCACGCTTTGCACGCTCATAGCTAAGCACCAGCTCACCGTTGCGGCCTTCAAAGCGCTCGATGTAAACATCCACCACATCACCCTCTTTGGGTAAGGTGCCGTCATCTTGCTTGAACTCTTTAAGCGGAATCGTCCCTTCCGAGATATAGGCATTCGCTGATGTTCTAACGTCAACCAAAACATCGTCATCAGCCACCGAGCGTATATAGCCCTTGGCGAGACATCGCTCCAGCACCTTTTGACTTTTAAAAAAGTCGTCTAAAAGGGCACCGAAGTCTTCAGTTTCATCAGTTATAACGAATTTATTTTCTGCCATTTAATCCTCTTAAAGCACCCAGCTTTTGTCAAATCCTTATGCCCTCTTTGGGGGCGTTTATAAAAAGATAACCTTTTTTTGAAAAAAACAACATATATTTATAGTGTGATGCACAAAAAAAGATGAAAAAGTGTATGCGCAGCTTAAAAAAGGCAGAGAAAGTATAGGGTTGGAGAGTGTGTATGTCTCATGAAAATTTTGGAAAAAAACATTTTTGCGCCGCATGCTGTTCACGCTTTTACGATATGAACCAAGAACAGGCCGTTTGCCCCAAGTGCAAATCACCCGTTGCACAACTCACCGAAGAGGCACTTTTAAGCAGTGCGCCGCCAAAGGCAGACCAAAATGCCAGCGATCTTGTCACAAAAGACCTTGAAGGCCAAGCACTGACTGACGATGCCTTAAGCGTCGACGACTTGATCGAAGACACCAAAGACCTTGACGACGAGCAAGACCTTGCGGTTTTTTCAAAGGAATCTTCCCAAAGCTTTACCGACGCCCCCTAGCCGCTCACACGCACCACGTTTTTGTCACCGCACACAACTACTTTACCGCCATCGCGAAGACTGTAGCCCCTCTTGTCATCGCGAAGATGCGTCGCACCCCGCGCGATCCACTTGCTACGCACCTTAAGCAGCCAAAGCACACGATGGATTGCCGCGTCGAAACAAAAGTTTCTCCTCGCAATGACGGTTTGGGGGCATACCACGTCACGCCCGTTGTCATCGCAAGGGCGTCACACCAAACGTCATCGCGAAGATGCGCACTCTTATTTCGTGTAGATTTTGTTGGTTTGTCTTGTAGGTTGTCTTGTTTTAGGCGCGCGAAGGGCATCCTCGACCGTCCGCAAGTTTAGAAAATTTTTAAGCAAAATCAATAAATTAAATCTGTTTTTGTAAAATGTTGGTGGCCAACACACACTGGATTGCCATTCTTTTGAAGCGCTGCGGTTTTTTTTCTGGCATTGAACCTTTAAAGGGCATCGCTTATACTAACTGTAAGATTCTTTCAAAGGGTTCAAAAGCTTGCCCACAACACTCTTGCGAAAGTCTGCACGCAAAACAGCCCTTCAAAGCCGTCTTCAAAGCATGACGCGCACTTATATCACGGCTCTTGAAGATTTGGCGCCCTTAAACCTGAACACACTTGATGTTTTGGTCAACACCCTGCGACAAATCAGTGGCAAGCTTTTGTTTTCAGGTGTGGGCAAAAGTGGGCACATTGCGACCAAGCTTGCGGCCTCTTTTAGCTCGATCGGCCTGCCCGCTGTTTTTATCCACCCCACCGATGCGGCACACGGCGACTTGGGCCTTGTGAACCCACAAGACATGTTGTTTGTGTTATCAAATTCGGGCCACACAGAAGAACTAACGCCCCTGATCCAACATGCCTTACGCCTTGAGACACCTGTGGTGGCCATGACAAGCAATGCACAAAGCCCCTTAGCCGCCAAAGCCACACACGTTTTAACCTTGCCGCAAGCATCCGAGATTTGCCCTTTGGGCATGGCACCCACCACATCGACCCTTTTAATGCTGGCCTTGGGTGATATGTTGCTGTCCCTTGTGGCCGAGGCAAAAAATTTGACATCTGCCGTTTACAAACAGCTTCATCCCTCGGGCAGCTTGGGTTTTCAATTGCTCACGTTAAAGGATGTGATGCATAAGGGGGACGCCCTACCCCTTGTGTTGCCCACAACGCCGATGAAAGAGGCGCTTTTAGAGATGACCCACAAACGCTTTGGCTCGTTGTTTGTTGTGGACACAGACAACCGTCTTTTAGGCATTGTGACAGACGGCGATTTAAGGCGCTGCTTGAATGCCGAGCTTCTCAACACCCAGGTTGAAAACATTATGACGCGTGATCCTTTGTGTTGTCATGCCGACCTGTCACTTGCAAGCGCACTGCACCTGATGCAGCAAAAAGCAGTGAACGTGCTGGCGATCGTTGATGATCAAAGACATCTTGAGGGCATTGTCCATTGGCAAGATTGCATCCGCGCCGCGCCTCAAAATAAAGTACCCTTTTTAAACCCCTCTTAGCTTGAAAAGAAAGGCTTGCTTGGTTGCCCTGCGATGAAACGCTCTTTACGCCCTTCTCGTGCGCACTGCCCCAAGCGCTATGGCAAACTGCTCAAGCTTTTGCGTTATGGCATGGTGGGCTTTTGGATCATCTTGGCTTTTTATTTGATTGTCACGTGGTCTCTTAAAACAGTTTTTGAGCCCGAAGCCCTGATACAAAAAGAGGACACTCAAAACGTTGCAACGGGCCTTGCCTATCACCTGCATCATAAAGATCAAACCCTGACCGCCCAAAGCCCCAAAGCCACTTATCGCTCTGACAAAACCATCGATCTTGAGGGCCCCGTTACGCTGACCACCAGCGACGGCACACACCTTGTCACCGACCGCGTACACCTAGACCCTGAAAAAAAATCATTAAAAGGCGACACCCCTCTTACAGGTGAAGGCCCCAAAGGCACGCTGCGCGCTGACGCCTTTAAGGTTGAAGAAAGCGGTGATAAGCTAACCCTTCAGGGCAATGCCGAGCTAACGTTTTATGAAGATTAATTGCACCTTCACAACACACGCCGTTGACGCAATACACACAACGCAAAAATGCCTTGTAGCTATACTGCTTGCAAGCACCACAACACTGCTTTGGGGCGCCAAAGAGTCCTCTCCTTTGCTTGTGCGGGCCAAGGGATCCATTCATTGCAGCCAGTCAAAAGGCGTTTGCACGGCTAAAGACACGGTTTATGTGAAAAAGGATCTGTTTCGCATCACGGCCAACAAGATGACGCTTCATTTTGCGCCGCGTCAGGCATCGTTCATGAAAGCCAAAAAACCTGCCACCACGGCCCTGACCTTACAACACGCCACGCCCAAAGGGGCATCACAAGGTCAAGCAACCTCATCAAGGGGACGCCTTCAAAATCTGACCGCCGCAGGACATGTGGCTTTTTACTACGAAACACTGTACGGCCAAGGTGATCAAGCTTTATATGATGCCAAGCAAGCGTTAATCACCCTGAAGGGCCGCCCTCTTTTGCAAATGCAAAACATTGTGCTGACAAGCCACACGCCCGTCACATTTCATACCACAAAGCGCGCAGGACATGCGCAGCATCCGCGCATTGTGTTTACCTCTTACCAGGCTGTCTTAATCTGCGATGATATGCACTATTTTTTGAAAGCAGTGCCCTTTGATGCGACCTCTAAAACGCCCTCAACCGCAGAAGGTGATCTTTTAGATCGCATTGACCTTCAAAACAACATTCTGCTTGCAACACCCCTTTATACGCTAAAAGCCACAAGCGGCTTGTATGACCATCAAAAAAACACCATTTTTTTAAAGGGAAAAGTGCAAAGCACCAAAGGCAAGCATATTGTCGAGGCCGAGGAAGCTGTTTATAATCTTAAAACACAACGTCTAAGTTTAAAGCCCGTGCCCGCCGCAACTGCCCTGAGCCGCTCATCTCAACCAACAGCCACAAGCCCTATTAAAGGGGTTGTTTACCTGAAGAAGCCAACCTTTCTTGCAAAGCAGGCGGCCTCTTCCAAGAAAGTTTGATGCGTTTTTATGTCTGATACACCCCTTACCCTTTCAGCACGTAACCTTCAAAAGCACTATAAGGGGCGCTCGGTTTTAAACAACGTTAATATTGAAGTCAAACGTGGTGAGATTGTGGGCCTTTTAGGCCCCAACGGCGCCGGTAAAACCACCTGCTTTAGTGTGATCGCGGGCTTAGCATCGGTTGATGGGGGGCAAATCTTTTTAGGGCACCTTGATCTGACCCAACTGCCCATGTATATGCGTGCACGCTTTGGCATTCGCTATTTGCCGCAAGACACATCGATTTTTCGCGGGCTCACCGTCGAGCAAAACCTGCTAGCCATTTTAGAGCTTTTTTATAAAGATCGCGCCACACAACAAAATCACCTGCAGCAACTGCTGGATGAATTTGACCTGAACCACATTCGCTTTCAAAGCGCCAAGGTGCTTTCGGGCGGCGAGCGGCGGCGGGTTGAAATTGCGCGCTGTTTGATTGGTGATCCGCATTTTATCTTATTTGATGAGCCGCTGGCTGGCATTGACCCTAAAATGATTCAAGATGTGCGGTCACTGATCACGCATCTTAAAGATCGCAACATTGGCATTTTAATCACCGACCACAACGTGCGTGAAACCTTGGCCGTTGTGGATCGCGCCTATATTCTAAACAATGGCATTGTCTTTAAAGAGGGCACCCCCAAAGCCATTGCTGCCGACAAAAAAGTGCGCGCCACCTATCTTGGAAGCCACTTTCAACTTTAGGGCCCCCACACATGTTTTGCCATGTTCTTTTACCAACGGCTCTTGAGCAAACCTTCACCTATCAGGCGCCGCCTGACACACCCCCGCCATGCGTGGGCCAAATTGTGCAAGTGTCTTTTGGTAAACGCATGCTGTGGGGCGCTGTGTGGGCGCTCTCAGAAACCTTCACGCCGCCTGAGAAACATGCTGAGACATCTTCTGATACACAAAAGAAACGCGATGCCGCGCCTTTGCAAATTAAGCCTTTGCTTGCGGTGCATCCCTTTGTGCTGCGCCCTGACCTGTTAACCTTTCTCAAAAAGGCGGCCCGTTATACGATGGCACCTTTGGGCTCTTTGCTTAAAATGGCCATGCCCACAAGCGATGCCTTTAACAAACCCCCTGCCGATTTTACGCCACAAAACGGGTCGCCACAGCAGGCCACGTTGTCTGACGCGCAAGAGAAAGCGCTAACGTCTTTACTGGCCCAAACGCCCGAAAAAAAGCCTCTTTTGCTTTATGGCGCCACAGGATCTGGAAAAACCGAGGTTTATCTGCAGTGGCTTCAAGCGGTCATGCAGCAACACACTGCCGCGCAAGCTTTAGTGCTTTTGCCCGAAATCGCGCTGACACCGCAGTGGTGTGGGCGGTTTGAAAAACGCTTTGGGTTTGAACCCACCCTTTGGCACTCGGCCTTAACGCCCGCTGGTCGCCGCAAAGCCTATCAACAGATCACCCAAGGACACGCACGCGTCATTGTGGGGGCGCGATCGGCGCTGTTTTTACCCTATCAAAACCTTGCCGCCATTGTTGTGGACGAAGAACACGACACCACCTTTAAGCAAGCAGACGGCGTGCGTTATCATGCACGCGACATGGCTGTTTTGCGCGCCTCCCTTGCGCAAATCCCTGTTTTGCTGTCAAGCGCCACCCCCTCTTTTGAAACCCTTTACAATGTAACGTGTCAAAAATACAACGAGGTCCGCCTTAAGGCGCGCTTTAAGGCCACGCCTCCTCGCATCACCGCCACACAGGCCCCCACCAAAAACACCCACAAAGAGCCGCTTGCCGAATCCTTTCTTGAAAAACTGCAAGACACCTTAGCGCGTGGTGAGCAAAGCCTGCTTTTTTTGAACCGGCGCGGCTATGCCCCTTTTGTGTCATGCAAAACGTGCGGCGGCGTTTCGCTGTGTCCGCGGTGCGACAAAGGCCTTGTGTTTCACCAAAAAAGCGATTTTCTGTTGTGCCATCAGTGCGGCTTTCAAAGCGCACCTATCTGCAAAACGTGTCACAGCCAAACCATGTTATCGCTTGCAGGATACGGCATTGAAAAGCTGCGTGACCTTGTGCAAGAACAACTGCCAAAGGCACGCATTCAGCTGCTAAGCAGTGACGGCATGACGCGCAAACGCCTTGAAGAAACGGTTTTAGCCATCGAGGCCAAACAAATCGATATCCTCATTGGCACGCAAATGGTGGCCAAAGGGCATCATTTTCCAAGCCTTACTTTTGTGGGTATTCTTGAGATTGACCATGCCTTGCATCACTTTGACTTTAGAGCACACGAACACCTTTATCAGCTGCTAGAACAAGTGGCGGGCCGGGCTGGCCGCGGCGCGCTGGCGGGTGAGGTAATGCTGCAAACACGCCACCTTGATCATCCCCTGATCAAAGCTTTTCAAACACAGCCTTATGCAACGTGGAGCCAAGAGGCCCTCAAAGAGCGCATTGATGCGCATCTGCCCCCGCAAAACCGCATGGCTGCAGTGATTTTAGAGGGTCCTTCTGATCAGGCAACCCGCGCCTTTGCCAACCATTTAGCCAGCTTTATTCCCCATGACATGGCGCAACAGCAATCGATCAAGTGTCTGGGCCCCATTCCGGCGCCTATTCCCAAAATCAGAAACCGCTATCGCTATCGCTTTTTGCTGCACGCCCTTAAAGGATATCCCCATGCGCTGCTGAAAAAATGGCTAGCGTCTGCAAGGCCGCCCTTTTCAATTCGCGTGCAAATTGATATAGATCCTTATGACTTTCATTAGTTCCTTTGAAACGAAAGCTGTTTTATGACCCATGTTGTGACCGATGCCTGTGTGAACTGCAAATACACCGAATGCGTGACCGTTTGCCCCGTCAACTGTTTTAAGGCCGGCAAAAACATGCTGGTGATTGACCCCGACGTATGCATTGATTGTGGCGTGTGCGTGATTGAGTGCCCCGCCAAAGCCATTAAAGCCGACACCGAAGAAGGCGCCGAAAAATGGCTGCCCCTTAACCGCAAGTACGCGGCCCTTTGGCCCGAAATTACCGAGGCAAAAGCACCGATGAAAAACGCCGATGCTTTAAAAGACACCGCAGATAAGCTGAAAGACCTTGACCCTGCCCCTGATCCGGACGAAGGCCGTTAAAACCAAAGTTGTCATTGTAAACTTGACTAAACTGCATGTGGATCGCCACACGACCGTTGATCGTTCGCGATGACGATCAATGTGATGTGTCGTGCCCAAATTTGTCATTGCGAGGAGAAACGTATGTTTCGACGCGGCAATCCAGTGTGCTTAGGCCGCTTTAAGTACGCGGCATGTGGATCGCCACACGACCGTTGGTCGTTCGCGATGACGAGTGGGGCTTGGCCATTCGCGATGACGATGGGCGCGCTAGCCGGTCGTCATGACGAGAAAAAGCGAATGGCCGGTCGCGATCACAATCGGCCATGGCCCATGCTATGTGTTAGCCGCGCTGACGACCTTTAGGTGAGTCGTCCTCTTTCTTAGAGACATCCTCAAATTCGGCGTCCACCACTTTGGCGTCTTCTTCACCACCCTTTGAAGCAGCCGAGGCTTCATCAGATGAAGCCGCATCGGATGCAGCATCAGGCGCTGCATCGGTTTTTTGCGCGGCAGCAGCCTTTTCTTGCTCGGCCTTGTACATGATTTCACCCAGCTTCATCGATTTTTGCGCCAGCTCTTCTATGCTCTTTTTAACGGCCTCTGCATCGTCACCTTTCAAGTTTTCTTGCAAAGTTTTAAGCGCAGACTCAATGGCCTCTTTGTCAGCTACCTCAAGCTTGTCACCGTGCTCTTTTAGATTTTTTTCGGTGGTGTGCGCAAGGCCTTCAGCTTGGTTCTTCACCTCAACAGACTCTTTTTTCTTTTTGTCTGCATCGGCATGCTCTTCGGCCTCTTTGACCATTTTTTCGATCTCTTCTTCCGACAAGCCGCCCGAAGATTTAATCTCGATCTTTTGCTCTTTATTGGTTGCCTTGTCTTTGGCCGACACATGCACCAAGCCGTTGGCATCGATATCAAAGGTCACCTCAATTTGCGGCATGCCGCGCGGTGCGGGGGGCAAACCCACCAAATCAAATTGGCCCAAAAGCTTGTTGTCAGCTGCCATTTCGCGCTCACCTTGGAACACACGAATAGTCACGGCAGGCTGGTTATCGTCAGCCGTTGAAAACACTTGTGTTTCTTTTGATGGAATGGTTGTGTTGCGCTTGATAAGGCGTGTGAACACACCGCCCAACGTTTCAATACCCAGCGACAAAGGTGTGACATCCAACAACACCACGTCCTTTACATCGCCGGCCAAAACACCCCCCTGAATGGCCGCACCAATGGCCACCACCTCATCGGGGTTCACGCCCTTGTGAGGTGCTTTGCCAAAGAACGTTTTAACGGCCTCTTGCACTTTGGGCATGCGTGTCATGCCGCCCACAAGCACCACCTCTGTGATGTCGCTTTTGTCAAGCTTGGCATCTTTGAGGGCTTTTTCGCAAGGAGTTAGTGTGCGTTTGACCAGATCGTCGACCAAGCTTTCGAACTTGGCGCGCGTTAGCGAGATTTGCAAGTGCACAGGGTTGTTATCACGTGCCGAGATAAAGGGCAAGTTGATGTCTGTTTCGGCCCGCGAGGAAAGCTCGATCTTCGCTTTTTCAGCTGCCTCTTTCAAGCGCTGCAAGGCCAAAGGATCTGCTTTCAGATCAATAGCATTTTCTTTTTTAAATTCGTCAGCCAAATAATCGATAATGGCCTTGTCAAAATCTTCACCGCCCAAAAAGGTATCGCCGTTTGTGGCAAGCACTTCAAAAACGCCATTATCAATCTCAAGAATCGACACGTCAAACGTACCACCGCCCAAATCATAAACAGCCACTTTGCCGCTTTTGTTCTTTTCAAGGCCATAGGCTAAAGCCGCCGCTGTGGGCTCGTTAATAATACGTTGCACATCAAGGCCGGCAATGCGCCCTGCATCTTTGGTGGCCTGACGCTGCGCATCGTCAAAATAGGCCGGCACCGTAATCACGGCCTTTTCAACTTTTGAGCCCAAATAAGATTCGGCCGTTTCTTTCATTTTTTGCAAAATGTACGAGCTAATCTGGCTGGGGCTATACTTTTTGCCATGCGCTTCAACCCACGCATCCCCATTGTCACCTTTCACAATATCATAAGGCACAAGGTCTTGATCACGCTTGGTGATCGGATCATCAAACGATCGGCCAATCAAACGCTTGATGCTGTAAAAGGTGTTTTTGGCGTTTGTGGCACCTTGGCGCTTGGCCACCTGGCCGCACAATCTTTCACCGCTTTTTGTAAACGCCACAATCGAAGGGGTCGTCCGGCCACCCTCGTTGTTTTCAATTACTTTGGCTTTGCCGCCCTCCATCACAGACACGCACGAGTTTGTGGTGCCAAGATCGATTCCAATAATTTTATTGCTCATCATCTCTCCTTTAGCAAATCAGCCAACCTTAAAGTTAAGCATCCGCCGATTCCTGTCTTTTAAAAAGAGGCCCTTGTGCGCTACCACGCTGCAAAAGCCCCCCTAACAAATGCCTTAAAAGCGGCAAAAAATCAAGAAAAAAATGTGTTTGACGCCTTTTAAAAAGCCACAAACATCCTAACGGCAAAGACATTTAGCCTGCATCAAGTTGCCAGCTTTTTTGGTGAAAGGCATCAAGGGTGGGCTTGTGTCCAACGCTAACCATGGTCAGGCGTGGCAAACGCTTTTGAACCAGCTGATAAAGCTGTGCCCCTGCCTTTTCATCCAGCGCCGATGTCGCCTCGTCCAAAAAGGCCCAGTCAGGCTTAAACAGCAACAGCCGCGCAAACGCTAAACGCTGCGCCTCGCCACCTGATAAAATTTGCGTCCAGAACGCATGGGTTGAAAGGCGCTCCTTAAGATGCGCAAGCCCGCAGGCCTCAAGCACATCGCACAGCGCCTTATCATCAAATGACGCAGCTTCCTGAGGATACGCCAACGCTTCTCTTAGCGTGCCCAGCGGCAGATAAGGCTTTTGCGGAATGAAAAAAAGACGTTTTTCAGGCCTGATAATCGCCCCCTCACCAAAGGGCCACATGCCCGAAAGCGCGCGCAGCAACGTGCTTTTGCCAATACCTGATGGCCCTTTGATCAGAAGGGACGTACCCTCTTCAAGTGTTTTATCTGCAATTTTTAGAATCGTTTTTCCCTCAGGCGTTTGAAGGGTCAGGTTTTTAAGCACCACTGTTTTTTGCTTATGCGTTGTCAGCTGAAGATGGGTGCGTGCTTTTGAAAGCGCCTCCATTGCGGCATCAAAAGCCAAGATACGTTGAATACTGGCCTTCAGGGCAATAAAGGTTGGATAGTTATTGACGATAACGCTGAAAGCGTTTTGCACATTGCTAAAACTAGAAGCGACTTGAAAAAGAATACCAATGGCCAGTTTTTCTTTAAAATACCGCGGTGCCATCAGCAAATAAGGCGCCACAATCGCCAATTGACCATAAAATGACAGCCACAGATTCACACCAATCATTTTGCGCGCAATGGCGATGGTGGCGTCATAGATATGTGCAAAAAGCCCCTTCAGTTTGGTGTCTTCTCGCTCTTCACCATGGTAGAACGCCACACTTTCGCCATATTCACGCACGCGCGCCAACGCATAGCGAAACGAACCTTCTGTGCGCTCAAGCGCCACATAAAGGGGTGGAAAGGGACGCATAACACGTCTTGTAAAATAAGTGCCCACCACCGAGTACACAAAAGCTGCCAACACAAGATGACCGGGAATGTTAAAAGAAATACCACCCAAAGAGACGGGGCATGCTCCCGAGAGCGTCCACAGAATATTTAAAAAGACAAACAGCGCAAAAAAGGCTCCCACAAAACTAACGAAAAGGCTGAGTCCCGTTGAGGTGATATGCTCAAGGTCTTCGGCCAAACGTTGGTCAGGGTTGTCGGTTCTCAGCATGGTAAATTGCAAAAGATAATAGCGCTTGTCGGTAAGCCACTTTTGCACAAACTGCTGTGTTAAAAACTGTCGCCACTTTGTTTTCAGCAACACTTCGGCAAACTGCTTTCCAATAAAAAGCACAATCAGCAACGACGCCAGCGGCACAAACAGTTTAAGCAACCACGTAAACTGCCCCCAATCATATTGCTGCAAAGCATCATAAAGAGCGCGCTGCCAATACGTAAAAATGGCCTCAAGTGCCGTTAAGCTGGCCAACAAAAAGGTAATAACACCCAACAAGGCAAAAGCGGTTTTCTTTTGGGACGAGCGCCAAAAAAGCTTTAAAAGCGTCCAAGTATCCCTTAAAAAATCACGATCTTTCATGGTTGAGGGTGCAGCATCGGGTGTTTTCATGGCGTCTTACCTCTACCAGCGAAGTGTTAAGAAAAATCTTTCAAAAGGGCGCAAAGTGTTTGGGGTGTCAATTGTGTTTTATGCTGATAACGTGGGTGCGTGATGCATATCTCAACACACGCAGAGCCCCCCTGCTCTTTAAGACTTTTCTTCTGAACCTCTGAGAAAGCAAAGCGCAAAAAGTGCACGGCCGACGTTTTACCGTCTTGCGTGGTGCGTTCAATATCATCCGTTGCCTCGGCCTGAACAGATTGCCCCTCAAAGCGAATCGAGATTTTTTCTTCCACATGTCCCAAGGTGCCCAGTATTTGCCGGCGCTGCACGGCATCAGGAATCTCAAGCATTAACGTTGTCACCCAATCATTGCCCGAAGGCACCAAAGGCGCATAAGCTTGTAGCTCATCCTCTATTTGTTCGGCGCCACCGTCTTCGATACGTAACATCTCTTGGGTTTGCCACCACAGCGTTTCAAAACACTCAAAGTAAAAAACAGCATAAGGGCCACACACAACACGCCTTGCTTTTTTCAACTGAAAGATCGCCTCTTTTTTTTGATCCCGCACCTTTAAAAAAGCTTCGTTAGACAAAAGCGTATCAGCAGTTAAACGTGGTGTTGCAGCAGAAGACATAAAAACTCTTTAAACGGTTAGGGCTTGCAAACATCATAACGCGCTTGCCACCTGAACAACAAGAGCCCCCTCAGACATCACGAGAGCTTCCCCTTTTTAAAAGAGATTGCACCCTCTTTGCCCGCATGCCCGCAACCGCCACAAAAGGCACAGGCACCAAACGCTCAACCGTTTGAAGCTGTGGACAACTTTGCAGTATCACACACACCAAAGCGGGCAAATCAGCAATAGCTGTCAGGCGTGGCATGTAGCAAGCCACCAGTGTGCGCAAGGATGGCAAATTTTGAATGGCCTGCATCGTTTCGTTTTGATGCGCCTGCATCCGCGTTTTGCCCAATTCTAGAAAATGTGCCGTTAACAAATCTTCTGAGTGCGCATTACCGCTTTTAAGGGCTAACGTCGTTTCACTCTCCCAAAGCCGTATCGACGCCACAGTCTTTTTTTTACATAGCGTGTTAATCAGCAGGTGTTCTAAAAGAGGAAAATTTTCAATGGTGCGCACCTGCGCACAATGGTCCACAAACAATGCATGCAGCTGCGGCAAAGTGTGCAGCGTTTCTAGATCTTTGCAACCGATCACCTTCAGTGTTCTTAACAATGGCAGACCCGCAACACTTTTTAGCACATGACAGCTGTTCAGATACAAAGAAGTTAGGTGCGGCAACCCAAAAACATCTGTTAAAGAATGACAGTGCAAAAGCTGTAAGCGTTTCAGAGGCGCTAAACCGCCGACCTGCGTTACGCTTTGGCAGCCCAAAATTTCAAGAGCAGTCAGATTGGGGACGTTTTCAGGCGTCAGGGCCTCAAAACAGTCGCACGCACTGATATGTAAACTTTGAAGCGCAAGCAAAGGGCCTAGGTGCAAAAACACATCACACAAAACCACACGGCATGTGCTTAAGTTTGGCAAGTCCCCAAGGTGCGTCAAAACAGGACAGGTTGAAAAAGAAGCTGTTTGCAGTTTGGGCAGGCTATAGAGCCACACAAGGCGCTGGCAAGCTTCAACGGTTAAATCAGACAAAGCGGGCATGTGGGCGATGGATACAAGGTTATGACAAAAGCGCACCACCAGTTGGCGCAGCAATGGTATGTTTTCAATAGCTTGAACCCCAGCGCACCCTGTTAAAGATAAAGAGGTCACATGCTGCAACCCAAACGATGCTGTAAAACAAGGACAATGAAACAAACTGACCTTCCGCAAATGACGTAAAAGCGCCAAGTGCGCACCGGTAACATAAGCATGAAACAGTTGAATTGTTTCAATACAGTCGGTCAAATAAGGCATGCGGCGTATGTGTTGTGCAAATCGGTCAAAGCGCTTTGTATTGGCAACACTCAGGTGAAGTTTGATCACATGCCCTTTTGGAAGCCCCAAAGGTTTTTGGTGATACAAAGCCGAACACATGTACCCAAGATGTGATGTGCAAAGAAAGTGAGCATTGCGCACGTGATTGACTTGAATCGGCAAGTAATCAATGACCTCCTTCAGTCTTTTATTGACCGCCCTTAAACCGCAAAGGTTTTGAAAAGATGATGCTCTAAAAACCGAACGCCCTTTTTCAAGTGCAATCGGCGCACCCAATAGAAACAAACAAATTTTGGATAAAAGTTCATTAGGCAGCCTTAACAAAAAAGATAAATCTGTTTTCTGACAAGAAGCCTTTAATGGTTGACCACACACACTTGGCAAGCGCCTCATCTCTACCATCTGAGCACAAGGGTGCGTTGCAAAGCCTGGCAAAGATGATGAGTTTAAGGCCGAAACACCTTCTAAAACACATGATAAAGTGGAATGCAACGATACACCCAAAGCATTCTTTTTCTTAACGGTTGGCCCCTCTTGCGGGACAGCAGACTCTTCAACAGATGCCTCTAACAGCCTTTTGCGGCCCCAAGCCCTTTCGTTTAAAAAAAGCTCATCATCGCTGGCTTGCAGGCAATAAGCTGAAAACCCTTCCCCCAAAAAGATGCTAAAACCAATACAAAAAAACGCATTGATCAACTTTTTAAGCGGTAACAATACCTGCGCCACATAAAATCTCCCTGCTTGTTTTGTCTTTATTATATAAATATTGAGCTATTTATGACAGCATTGAATGCAGTGTTTTTCTTAAACCATGTGTTATCAATGATTTACACAGATAGATGACCGCAAGGCAGGCGCCATCTTACGGCTTGTTACGTGCATTCAAAAAGAAGACCACACGCCGGTCTTTTAACGGGTTGGTGACCAGCGGCCTGACTTCAAGAGCATAAGCGCCATCGCGTCCACCATTGGGATAAAGGCTCGATGCATTTTCAACATCGCGGTTAAAACCCAATGACACCGCATACCAAGTGTTCTCAGACTTAAAGGCACACACATGAAAGCCGGTGTGTCCCCCGGTACCAGAAAGGGCCACTTCTGGTTTTTTTGAAAGATTTTTATAAGAGCGCTCGGCCGAAATAAGGCCTGATGCTGCCTGTGTGTGATCAGGCAACGGACAGGTGATCAAACTTGCATGCACGGGTGCATGAAACTCACTTTCCTTCCATTCGGGCAGCGTGTTTTGTTTCCACGCTTGGTCAATGACGGGCGCAAGTTTGTTTTTGAAAAAGAAGCCTTCTTCCTCTTGAAACAACAGGGCCTGATGGCTTGTATCAAAGGCCTTCTCGCAGCCAATCACATAGGCTATAAAGGACGAGCAGTCAAAGGGCCCCAAAGGCTTGACCTCAGGATAACGCGTTTCATCTCTTTGCCCTCCAAAGGCATAACCATTGTGAAACACAAAAAGCCCAAGGGGCGTTTTTGCGTCTGAAAAAAAGAAAGGCGATGCTTTCAGGCCTTCCATCGCAAAATCGTCAGGCAAAGGAGTGATATACACAAAAGGCGACGTATCTGTGCCACCTATATAAGGGCAATCATCAACTTTCTTGTATCCCTCTAAAACAGCCAAGGTGTGCCACAATAAAAGTTTAAGCGCAAGGCCACGGCCCGAGGCATAAATATGTTCTTTATCGCCAAAAAAATTGTAAAGGGGGGCCTTATAAGCGTATCCTTCTGGCACGCCGCCTTTTAACAAAGTGTCAAAATCTGTACGAGTCCAGCCAAGGGCGATCTCAATACCCTGCACCATTCTATGGGTTTTGATTTGTTCGGTTGTGCCAAGCTCACGCACCTCATAAGGGTCAAGACGCTCTTTTAAGCGTTGTAAAAACGCTTTGGTGTCTTGCAAACGCTGACGCACCTTGGTATAAAGCTGCCTGTCATGCGGCGCATAACCAACCAGCGCGTGATGCATTTTTTGAAGACACGCTGCCTCTGCCCTGCGCCGCACCACCCCCTGTTGGTTCAGTTGTTTTAAGAAAGAATTTTGATTCAGAGCCTCTATAACCCTTTCCCTGCCTTCAGGTGACAAAACATAGTTAATAGCACCAGGTGTTACCAATGACATTTCTTTTTTATCCCAATAGCAAACAGCCAGTATATAAAAGCCGACAACAACTGCCGTCAATAAGCAGGCTCGCAACATACGTCAATCATATTTGAATACTTTTGGCGAGCATACCCTAAAAAGCAAAAAAATATTCATAAACAAATATATGTTTGATCTTAATGCTTTTATATCAAAACAGTTGTTTCAAAATAAAGCCCGCAGCAATGCCTCTAGACGCAAAAAAATTAACAAAACGCGGTCAGTTAGATTGACCTTGTTGTGTAGCGTGCTCTTGGATAGAGCGAACCATTTCACTCATGTCCATACTTAACAAATCTTCGTCGCTTGGGTATCGAAATGCAACCGCTTTAGGACTTGGCATCCTGACATTCTCGACAGTAGCCACATAGCCACTAAGCAGTTCTAAATATCTGTCGTCCACTTTTAACACCACTGCAAAAGTATGCGGCCTATCAAAGTATATCCTTTTCATATCAGGAAGCGTCGCATGACTTTTGTCTAAACTACTTTTTTGAGGCACACCTTCAGCTTCTTGTTTGTATACAATGGTCTGAAAAATCGCCTCCTCCTCATAGAAATGCTTCTCGTTTAGGCAAGGAATAGCCACTTCCACATGCTGCGTTTTAAGATCGTCAAGCCAGTCTTCATCAAAACTGTTTTGGTCCTTAGGGTCACAAGGCTTTCTTGCAAACCACATCAGCTGAACTTTTCCCAATGGCGTGCTTTTGACATTGTCTTTTAACGAGAGACATATAATAGTCTCGTCCGCTGTCTCTTTTAAGCGTACATCACGCGTACCCACCATAAAGGTGCCATTTGTGCAAGATTGATCGAGATGTTCAAAACGGTGCACTCTTTTCTCGCAAAAGGGCTCAAGCCAGATCACTTCATAAGCAATGGCTGAGTATGCAAATGTATAAAGCTTTGGGTGTGGTTGCGACATCATGTGGGCAAAGTCATTTATTGCGCCTTGGGTATCTTGCAGAACGGCCTCACTCACTTTTTTTTGCAGATCTTCAAAGGTGATATTTTCAGCATCTAACGCAGCAATGCCCCAACTTTTAAGCAAAGTGGCATTCGTTGCAAAAGCTTCTTTTGCACACAAGCCACGCACACCTTCTTTTAAACGAATCGAGCCAAGGGCCACTGACATAAAAGGCCTCAGTGTATCTAAAACCCCCTCTAAGGAAAGGCCTTTTTTTTGCACAAAACGCAAGACTTCTTCGGTCAGTGCCAAAGGGTATGGCGCATAAAAGCAATTTCTTTTTTCTTCCATCACATCTTGATCTTCTAGAATATCTTCTAGATACATACTGGGTAGCAGTTGTTGCACATGTGCTGCATCTTCTGTCATACCTTTATTGGCATGCTGGTTCCCCGCTTTTAACGATACGGCCACACAACACAAAAAAGCTGCACACCAAAAAATTCTTTTCAACACTTTTCTCTCCCCCTTAAATTATCTTTATCAGTCATTTTTTATCAAAAAAAAACATCACAAACAACAATTTATGTGTTTGCTTTTTTATGTGCGCTCAAAAGCGATGTCACGATAGCGATGTTTTTTGCATAAAAAAACACCCTATCTTATTGAATTTGATTAAAAATTTGCTAAACTTGCGAATGGTGGAGAATACCGTTCGCGCGCCTAAAGTAAAAAAACGGCAAAAGAAAAGAAAAACCCTGCACGAATCTTCGCGATGACGATCTTACTTGTCATTGCGAGGAGGCAACTTGTTTCCGAAGCGGCATGCTCTCAAACCGCCATTGCGAGGAGCCTTTAAGGCGACGCGGCAATCCATGTATGCTTTGGCTGCCTCAATCCCTTGCAAGTGGATCGCGCGGGATGCTTCGCACCTTCGCGATGACGAGGAGGACATGACCGTTCGGGATGACGGTCTTGGGTTGTCATCGCGAGGAGCCTTTAAGGCGACGCGGCAATCCATCGTGTGCATTAGCCGTTGTGATGCCTTGCAAGTGAATTGCGTGCTTGATGACGACCCAAAAGCTTCTTAGCGATTTTTTTGCTTGCGGCAAGAAAGTTTGTCTTTCACCAGCGCGTTTTTTAGCCCTTGAATGGCTTTGGCGGGATTCAGCTTTTTGGGGCACGTTTTGGTGCAATTCATAATCGTGTGACAACGATATAACGAAAAAGGCCCTTCAATCTCTTGCAGGCGCTCGCGCTTTTCTTGGTCACGGCTGTCATTGACCCAACGCGCTGATTGCAACAACGTTGCAGGGCCTAAATAGGTGTCACCATTCCACCAATAACTTGGGCATGATGTAGTACAACAAAAACACAAAACACACTCCCACAAGCCATCAAGCTTGGCGCGATCTTCGGGCGTTTGACGCCTTTCAGCTTTTAAAGAAGACTCTTTGGGTGCCCGCAACCAGGGCTTTGAGTCTGCATACTGTTGAAGTGCTTTCGACAAATCAGGCACCAAGTCTTTGATCACCGGCTGATGCGGCAAAGGATAAAGAGTCAGCGTACGGTAATATGACAACGGCTCGATACACGCCAGCTTGTTTTCGCCATTAATATTCATGGCGCACGAGCCGCAAACACCTTCACGACACGAACGACGAAAGGTAAGACCCGTCTCAACATGTGCTTTGATATACATCAAGGCGTCCAGCACCATTGAACCCGCCTTATCACGATCAATTTTAATATGATCAAGGCGTGGATTATCTTTTTTATCAGGGTCAAAGCGATACACAAAAACTGAAAGTGACGCTTTTGATGCGGCCGTTCTGGCATCAAGCACGCGCCCCTTTTGCACACGATCTTTGGGTAAAAGCCTAAAGTCTGCTATTGTTTCTGTCCCCTTTCAGCCTTTGTGGTTTAAGCTTGCAGTGTTCGTGCGTGCTCAAAGGCCCAGCGGCACAAAAGCCGAATGCCAAAAGCGCAGCCACCACGGGTTGCAACGGGCGTATCTTTGTTCACCATATCCACGTTTGCAATATCAAGGTGCGCCCAGGGCGTATCGCCCACAAAGCATTTTAAAAATTGCGCAGCCGTGCTTGAGCCCGCCCCATAACCACTGGTCGAGATATTTTGCAAATCGGCCACCGGGCTTTCCATGGCTTTTTTAAAGGCCTCGCACAAAGGCAAACGCCACAGCTTTTCACCCACGGTGTTGCCCGATTTTGTAAGATGGGCTGCCATTTTATCACAGGGCGTAAACAACCCCGCATACTCGGGCCCCAACGCATAACGCATGGCACCAGTCAAGGTGGCCACATCAACCATGACGGCAGGACTAAAGGTTTTGTGCGTGTAATACAGTGCATCCGCCAAGATAAGGCGCCCTTCCGCATCGGTGTTCAAGACCTCAATCGTTTGACCGGACATGCTTTTAACAATATCGCCTGGACGTTGCGCCCCACCTGAGACCATGTTTTCCACAAGCGCCACCACACCCACAGCATTAAAGGGCGCTTTCATCAACGCCAACGCGCGCATCAC
>JBAJNL010000020.1:0-26051 GCA_036881885.1 Holosporaceae bacterium | reverse complement strand
TGCCGCGTCGCCCTAAGAGGCTCCTCGCAATGACAAGAAAGAACGTCATCGCGAAGGCGCAGCCTGTGGCGATCCACTTAGCCGAAACTGAGGCGGCCAAAGCACACGTGGATTGCCGCGTCGAAACATACGTTTCTCCTCGCAATGACGTTCAAGTCAGCCCAACCGTGTCGCCCAAGGGCTCCTGGCAATGACAAGAAAGAACGTCATGCAGTGATGTGTGGATATAAATCGCACCACGTGGGATTCATCTGCTCGATCAATGCAATTTTTTTAGCACGACTGCCCGCTTTAAGCTTTTTTTCATACACAATCGCCGCTTCCATACCCTCAAACCAAGCATAGTAAACCAGTATTTTGCGCCCGTACCGCTGAGTAAATCCAGGCACAACCTCTTCTTTATGTTGATAAACACGCGCCACAAGATGACTTGTAACCCCAGTATACAATGTGCCACGCGGCTGATTCGCCATGATGTATGCGCAAGGTTGCTTTAAACTCTTCATAGTCAAACAGATACGACATACCTGCCGCACCCTGCAAGCCATCAATTAAAAACAAAAACTTCCCCCAATCGTCATCGCGAAGGTGCGCAGCACCTGCGGCGATCCACTTGCCAGAAACGAAAGCGGCTAAAGCACACTGGATTGCCGCGTCGAAATCAAGATTTCTCCTCGCAATGACAAGAAAGAACGTCATCGCGAAGGTGCGTAGTACCTGCGGCGATCCACTTGCCAGAAACGAAAGCGGCCAAAGCACACGTGGATTGCCGCGTCAGCTTTCAAAGGCATCCCCTCATAACCCATTTGAAGCAATGAAGGCGTTTCTGTTCAAGAAAAAGCGCCTATTAGAGATAGTTGTCATCTTATTGATTATTTTATTTTTATTTTTTTGTATTGAATTTATTTAAAATTTTATGTATATAAATCAAAAACATATATAGCAGGCGAGGTTTCTCATCATGATTTCTTTAAAAAATCGCTTTTGTCTTGTGACGTTGGCTTTTTTGTCTGCCCACGCTTCCTTTTTAAAGGGCGCGGGCAACGAATCAGCTTTTTTACAAGACATTGAAAGGCAATCACCACAGCTGGCCGCACCACAGCTGGCCGCCCCACAGAGCCCACCCAGGCTTGAGCCGGCCGTGTCCATTGATCTTGAAGACGCAAGGTCGCAAACAAACCATGAGCCGTCGGCCGCACGAAGCGCTCTTGCGATGGCTGTTTATCCGCTGGATCTGATGAAAAAGGTATCCCTTTGCGCGATGAAAGCACCGTTGTTCTTTTTAGCAGCCACCAGCGCCCTGTTGCCACAGGCCCATGCAAGCTCATTGATGCATCCTGTGATCCCGCCACTTCAGCAAATTAAAGAGGTCTCTTTTTCTCTTTCAAACCAGTGGGACACCGAGACCTGTGTGGGGCGTGCGCTCAACAAAACACACAGAATCAATTTTTTGCACCAGAAAGAGGCATGCCACACAGAAGCTTGCACGCCGCATGTTTATCCGACATGCCAAAATTTTGGCGTACGCAGCCTTTCGGGACCTGATGCCTTTGATATGATTTGTGATGACTGGACGTGCTTGCCGCAATCTGTACACAGCAGCGCAACACAACAGATTAAAAAAGAAATTGCCACATGCACAAAAGAGGCATGCCAGGAAGCAGGATTCCCTTATACAGGTCACTTTACTTTTCTTGGACCTCAGTCATACATCGGTGATTCCTCGAAAACCGCGTTTATCGATCAACACATTTTAGCATCCGAAAAATGCTTCGAATCCTTTTGTCAGGATTACGCACACGATACGTGCACTCAAGAACCCTCTTGGTGGCAATCACTCTTTGGCATCTCGCCCTGTAACGAAGATCTTTGCGTGGGGCGCTTTATTCCCGATGAAGAATACAAGGTTGCACGGGGTGTCTCGCAATCATTGCGCACTATAGCCCACAAAGCCATCAAAGCGTGCAACGGGCCTGATCCAGACAAAAAATTGCTGTGGCTTTATGCACGTATTTTCAGGCGCGAGCGGTAATCAAAAGACGCACCTTTGATGCTTGAACGGCCGCAGCCGCAGCCGCAGTCAAGACACGCATCGCTCACTCTCTTTCATTTCACAACAACAGAAAAGGTTTTTGATCATGACTTTTTTGAAACAACATCTTTTTATTTTGATTTTGGTTTTTTTGTCGCTTCCCTTTGAATTGCTGCAAGGCAATGGCTCAGCCATCGCAACCTTAGATGACGTGGCAGTCAATCACACACCGTCAGCCGCACAAAGCATGCTATCAGCGGCCACTTATCCTCTGGATCTGATGAAAAAGGCATCCCTTTGCGTGATGAAAGCACCGTTGTTCTTTTTAGCAGCCACCAGCGCATTGCCCCTTGCAGCTAGCAGCCAAGGTTTTCATCACCCCGTTATGGAGGAACCAGCAAGCGAAATCTCTGACGAGATCACGTGTGGCCTTACCGCGGCTTGGGATACAGAAACCTGTTCAGGGCGTGCGCTTAACGCAACCCACAAGCAAGCTTTTTTGGAAAAACAAGCTTTTTGCCAAGAGATTGCTACCTGCATGCCCAGCATTGTGGGGTGCACCGACCCACGCGTTAGCCAGCGTTCGAACAAGGACAGGGTAAGCAACTATTGCATTGAAACAGCCTGCTCACCAGATGCAAAAAGACGCATTAACCCCGAGAAAGCACAGCAAGCTGTGGCGGCATGCACAGAAAAATTGTGTGAACAGGAGGGGGTGCCCTATACAGGACGCTTTGCGTGCACAGCAGCTGACAAATACGAACAAAACCTTATCAGGCGAGATCAATTTGATGACGTCATTCTAAAGGCTGAAGAGTGCCTTGAGCGCTTTTGCCAGACCTATGCCCATGACACGTGCCCGCAAGAGCCCTTTTGGTGGCAATCGCTCTTTGGTATCTCGCCTTGTAACGAAGATCTGTGCGCGGGACGCTTTATACCCGATGAGCAAAAAGAGGTCACCCGTGGCGTGTTTCAGTCACTTGAAGAAGTGGGAAAAGACACCCTCGAGCGATGTAAGGGAATGATCTTCCACAAAGGCCCCATCACACCGTTACGTATTCTTCAAGGCCAGGACACTTAAGTCTTTAAACATGCTCTTTGCAAGAAAAGAAAGCGCGCTCAGCGCTTTCTACCTCTTGCTCCACACACCGTCAAACAGCAATCAGAGCTTCACGTTATGACTTCTTTGAAATATCACCTTTGTCTTCTCGTTTTGATTTTTTTATCCATGCCCCATGCATCGTTGAGAGGACATAGCCCAAACCTATCAGAATTAGATGACTTAACATCTCATCGTACAGCATCAGCAGTGCACAGCATTCTATCAGCGGCTATTTATCCGTTGGATCTTTTGAAAAAAGCATCCCTTTGCGCGATGAAAGCACCGTTGTTCTTTTTAGCAGCCACCAGCGCCCTGATGCCGCAAGCCCAGGCAACGGTCATGCGTCATCCCGCTGTGCACATGCCTAATCACGAAATCTATCCGCGTGTGATGTGTGGTTTAACCTCGGACTGGGACACCACAACCTGTGTGGGACGTGCGCTGAATACAACGCATCAACAACACTTCTTAGATAACAAACAGGCCTGCCGTCAAAAAGCTTGCGCACCCCGTGTGGATTTAATCTGTAATGACCCCAAATTACGCGATTGGTTTCCGCCCGAGGATGTCATGGCGCGCATCTGTGATGATAGAACCTGTGCTCCCGCCTCTGTCAACAGTGGCACCACAAGATTTATCACAGAAGAGATCAAAACCTGCAAAGAAGCGGCCTGTCAGCAAACAGGCGTTGCCTACTCAGACCACTTTACATGCCTTGCTCCCCAAAACTATACAAACGATCTTAGCAGGGGCGAACAAAGAAATCGCGCCATTTTGAACGCAGAGGCGTGCTTTGAACCCTTTTGCAGAGAACATGCACAAGACACATGCCCGCAAGAGCCATCTTGGTGGCAATCACTTTTTGGCATCTCGCCCTGTAACGAAGAATTGTGTGTGGGACGTTTTATCCCGGATGAAAAAAGAGAGGTAGTGCGTGGCATCTTTAAATCACTTCAAACCATTGCCCATCAAGCAATACAAAAGTGTAAAGGCCTTGAGCCCTACGATGGTGAACCGCTGACACCCATACGCCTTCGCAGGCAGCAACACGAAGAAACATAAAGAATCACAGCGAGTCTCCTTTGAAGTCAAAAGCTACAAAGGGCAAAGCAGAGTGCTTGACGGCCCTTTGAAATGTCCTTAGCCTTAAAATATCTTTTCGTGAGGGGAATAACGCCTGTATGCATGACAGTCCGCTGCATCAGTTTTTGATTAAACCTTTAATTCCCTTGTCGTTTTGCGGCATTGATTTGTCGTTTACCAATGCGTCACTCTTTATGCTGTTGGCCGCCATTTTGCCACTTTTGTTGCTCGCTGCGGCGCGACCTTACAAGCGCCTTCCCGGCAAACTGCAAGCATTGGTTGAGATGGGCTACAGTTTTGTAGCTGACATCTTGCACGATACCAACGAAGAAAAAGGCTTGCCGTTTTTGCCCTTAGTCAGTGCTGTGTTTTTGTTTGTGCTGTTTGGCAACATGCTGGGCATGATTCCTTATGGCTTTACGTTTACAAGCCACATCATTGCAACGCTGGGGCTGGCCAGCCTTTTATTTATCTTGATCACCGGCGTGGGCATTTTAAAGCACAAAACCAAGTTCTTAAAACTTTTTATACCACAAGGCGTACCCTGGGCCTTGTGGCCTTTGATGATTCCTGTAGAACTTTTATCTTACCTGTCGCGCCCTATGAGTTTGGCTGTGCGTTTATTCGCCAACATGATGGCAGGGCATACCATGCTCAAAGTTTTTGGCAGCTTTACCGTAACACTGGGTGCCCTGGGCGTCGCACCTTTGCTTGTAAACGTTGCACTGACAGGGTTTGAATTTTTGGTGTCGTTTTTACAAGCCTATGTGTTTACGATTTTGACTTGTATTTACTTGCATGATGCACTTTACTTACATGGAACAGATCATTAAAAAAGAGGACCTTGGTTATGTTTGATGTTGAAGCGGCGCGCATGATTGGTGCGGGATTTGCTGTCCTATCGCTTTTTGGTGTGGGCTTGGCCATTGGCAATATCTTCTCAACGCTTATTAATGCCGTGGCGCGCAACCCCGAGGTTGAGCCGCAGGTCTTCAAAATTGGCATTTTGGGCTTTGCGCTGACAGAGGCTGTGGCGCTTTTTGCATTGCTGATTGCCTTTTTGATTCTTTTTAAATAAAAAGCGCCTCAAGCGGTATGCCTCAACTTGACATTTCCACTTATACGGCTCAACTTTTTTGGCTTTGCGTTTCTTTTGGCATCTTGTGGGCCGGTTTGCGCTTGATGCTGCCTGCCCTTAAAACCGTGCGTGACGATCGCGATGCTTATGTGCTCTCGCAAGTTGCCAAAGCCAAGGCGCTTGAGCTTGAAGGGGAGCGTTTAGAAGAAGCGCAAGCCAAACAGCTTAAAGCGGCGCAGCACACCACAAGACAAAAACTTGAGGCCGTCACCGAGGACATGCACGATCTTGTCAGGCAAAAGAAAGCACGCGTCACACAAGAAGCACACGAAAAATGGCAAGTTCTAGAGGCAGAACTTTACGCCTCTTACCACAAAGAGAAAAAAGTCATCGACGAAAAAGTGCAACCTTTAGCCGAGGATCTTTTGAAAAAAGTGAATCTGTGCTACAGTACGAAGAACCGTTCGTCTTCAAAACCTTGAAGGAGTCTGTCCATAGGCGTTTTTGCACTTGATCCTTCTTTTGGTGTTTTTTTGGCTTTTGTCCTTTTTTGTATTCTTTTTGGCAAAAAAGGCTATGCCTTGACCGCCACCGCCTTAAAAACCTTTCAGCAAAACGCACAAAAAGATGTGAAAGAGGCCGATGTGCTTTTGAAAGAAGCCAGCGCCTTTTTAAAAGAGACCAAAGAAAAAGGGAAAAAACTGGCCACACAAATTGAAGCCATTGAGGCCTGTGCGCAAAACCAAATAGATCATATGAGGCACAAAGCACAGCAAGAGTGCGCCGCCCTCATGACACAAGGTGCAGCGGCCGAGACAGCGCATGTAAATGCGCTGCGGCAAGAGCTTTCCGGGCGCCTTTTAGCACATGGCGCGAGAGTCTTGTCAGACCAAACCACAGCGCTTTTAGTGCGCAAGGCAGACGCAAACTCACACCCTCACTTTTGCTTAGACACAAAGCAACTGCACTCACTGCTACACAATCGCATTTAAGGAGGCTATCTTCTTTTTATGTCTTCGCTCAATACGCCCCCCTCAAAACCCTCTTGGTTGCGTGTCAAAGCACCGCTTTCTAAGGGGTATAAAGAAACCGTCGACCGTGTGCGATCGTTAAACCTGCATACCGTTTGCGAGGAAGCGGCCTGTCCTAACATAGGCGAGTGTTGGGAAAAAAAACACGCGACATTTATTATCATGGGCGCCATTTGCACCCGCGCATGTGCCTTTTGTAACATCCAAACCGGCAAACCCAAGGCGCTTGACCCCTTTGAGCCCGTACACGTTGCCAAAGCCGCCAAAGAGCTGGCGCTGCAACACATCGTCATTACATCAGTGGATCGTGACGACCTCAGCGACGGCGGGGCTGCACACTTTGCCGAAACCATTCGCTGCGTCAAACAGGCGAACCCTCAAAGCACCATTGAAATTTTAACGCCCGACTTTTTAAGAAAAAAAGATGCACTGCCCGTCATTCTTAAGGCCGAGCCTGACATTTTTAATCACAACCTTGAAACCATACCGCGCCTTTACCCAACAGTCAGGCCAGGCGCCCGCTATTTTCACAGCCTGCAACTTTTAGCCAACGTCAAAGAAAAAGCGCCCCATTTGTTTACGAAATCGGGTATTATGGTGGGCCTGGGTGAAGAAAAACAAGAGGTTTACCAAGTCATGGATGATTTGCGTGTTGCAAACGTTGATTTCTTGACCATTGGCCAGTACCTGCAACCCACACCAAAGCACTATCCCCTCAAGCGTTATGTCACCCCAGAAGAGTTCGAAGCCTACAAAGAAATGGCCATTGGAAAGGGGTTTTCGATGGTAGCTTCTTCCCCATTAACGCGCTCGTCTTATCATGCCGGCGATGACTTTATCAAGTTGAAAGCCAAGCGCCTTGCGCAAACCAAGCCTTCTCAAAGCATTCCTGAAAAGGCTTACTCTTAGGAAGAAGCGCAATGTTTTCACCTGCTTTTCATTTGCGCTCGGCTATTTTTCTTTTGGGTATTTTGCTTGTTATTCTAGCGCTGTTCATGTGCCTTCCCATCGGTGTGGGCATCTGTTTTGGTGCACCCGTTGAAAACTTTGTGTTTGCCTGTTTAGCCACGCTTTTTATAGGCGGCTTACTCGTTTTGGCCTATAAACCTGACAACGCACCCCAGCTGCAGGTCAAAACCGCTTTCTTTTTCACCACGCTGGCATGGATCGTTCTGACCCTTTTTTCAGCATTGCCTTTTTTATTCTCGCACAAAACATTTACGCTCACGACAAGCGTTTTTGAGGCCATCTCGGCCCTGACCACAACGGGGTTATCGTCTTTCACAGACATCACACAAACGCCCGTCACGCTTATTGTTTGGCGTGCCCTTTTGCAGTGGCTGGGCGGCATTGGCATTGCGATCATGGCGCTAACGCTTTTTCCTTTCTTAGGCGTTGGTGGCATGCAGCTTTTCGCCACAGAGTCTGCACATCATTATGATAAAATCCTGCCCAAAGTTTCTCAAATCGCTAAATTTCTTTTATCTCTTTACGCAGCCATGACGGTTTTGTGCATTGTCTCACTGTTGTGTTGCGACATGTCTTTTTTAAAGGCTTTTTGTTATGGCATTAGCACCGTTTCAACGTCAGGCGCCTCTTTTATCGACAGCAGCGCAAACGATCTTGGCTCACCAGGCGTGATGATGACCATGATATTTTTCATGATTTTATCCGCATCACCCCTTTTGTTATTGGTCAGAGTGTTCCAGGGAAACGCGGCTTTATATACCCAAGATTCACAAATCACTGCCTATTTTAAAACCACTTTTTTCGCCGCTTTGTTTCTCACCATCAGTATTTGGCTGATGACCGCACACTCGCTTTTTTCAAGCTTGCTCAATGGCTGCTTTCAAGCCGTTTCAATGCTTACAACATCAGGGTTTCAGACCGAAGAGCTGGCACACCTGCATCCCTTTGTAAGCCTTGTGGGCCTGATGCTATGCACCGTTGGCGGTTGCACCGGATCAACAGCCGGAGGTATTAAGATTTTTCGTTTCCAATTGATTTATCGCACCATCCGGTCGCAAATTTATAAAATGATTTTGCCCCACGGCGTTTTCACGCCTATTTTCAATAAAAAATCTGTCAACGCGCAAGCGATCTATGCGGTGCTTGCACTGATTACGATTTATATTATGAGCTTTTGCGTCTTAAGCCTGCTTTTCATCTATGCCGACATGCCCGTTCTGAATGCGCTAGAGCTAAGCATTAACACCATTTCAAACTGTGGTGCGCATTCGTTTGACCTTGATATCCGCACGCTTTCTGCCTCAACAAAATGGCTGATGAGTATCGGCATGCTGTTGGGGCGTCTTGAATTTTTAACCGTTCTTATTTTATTTGTGCCCGCGTTTTGGCGTCGCTAGTCTAACCTTTAAGTCATCAAGATCAAAACCGTAATCCTTAAGACAATTGTGAAAAGCGTCAGACATCGGTGCCTCAAGCAAAACGGAAGACGCCGCTTTTTCGGTTTGAAAACACAAAGTCTGCGCATGCAAACACAAGGCGGGTTTCTTGCGGGCGCCTTTAAGCGAAGGTCCATAACGCCTATCACCCACAATAGGCGCACCAAGAGCTTGCGCGTGTATACGCAGCTGATGCGTGCGGCCTGTCAGCGGCATAAAGCGCATATAAAAAAGCGTGTCATTTGTTTTGAGGTCTTTTTGTTGTGCAATCACCTGAAAAGCCGTGACCGCTTTCTTCGCACCCTTTTTTTCTGTGGGGTATGAGACAACATTTTCACGCGACCCTTTCGCCTCTTTTAAAAGGTACGATACATACGATCCTTCAGCGATCACCTCTTTTGATAAATGACCCTTTAAAAGCGCCACGTACGTTTTTTTGAGCAATCCTTGCTGCAACATGTGTGAAAAAAGAGTTGCAAAAGATCTGTTGCGTGCCACAACCCAAACGCCGCTTGTATCTTTATCAAGGCGGTGCACCATATAAAGTTTTTCGCCGCGCTGCTTTGAAAGCGCACTTAAAAGGTCAACCTTTAACCCCGTGCCCCCTTGCGTTGCATAACCCGCCGGTTTATTCAGCGCAATAAACTCTTTGGTTTCACATAAAATGAATGGTGACAGACACGGAAAATCTTTGGGCAAAGACGATCGCTCTTTCTTTAGGGCCAAAGCGTCCTCGTTCAGCGAAAGCAACTTGTGAAAAACCCAAACACAATCATCCTGTTGCAAGCGCAAAGAGGGCGCAGCTTTTTTGCCATTCACACGCACATCACCCAGCCGTATGGCCTTTTGCCGCCTGTGAACAGACAACGAAGGACACGTGATCTGAAGCCAGCGATCAAGCCTTAAATCTGCCTCTTCTTCTTTGATCACATAAGTTGCATATTTGTCAGAGCGTATCATTTTGATTGACTCAAGAGATCAGGCTTTGTGCCTTGGCCGCCTTTGTGGCTAAAAAATCAGCATGCTCATTTTGAGCATGACCGCTATGGCCCTTCACCCACTGCCATATCACGCGATGGCGCTTCACCTCATTCAGTAAGTCTTGCCACAAATCTTGATTTTTAACGGGCTTTTTTTGCGCCGTTTTCCATCCTTGCGCCTGCCATTTGTGAATCCAAACGGTAATACCATTTTTCACATACTGGCTATCTGTATAAACGGTTACGGGCGCCACCGGTTTCACAAAACGCAGCGCCTCGATCACAGCCAGCAGCTCCATACGATTGTTTGTGGTTAGGGGCACACTGCCTGACAGCTCTTTTTTCTGGCCGTCTTGCTCGATCAAAACGCCCCAACCACCTGGGCCCGGGTTCCCCAAACAGGCACCATCTGTATAAATATTAAACGCCAAAACCACCTATCCTTCAAACATCTCGGGCGTGTATTCTTTGTCAAACTCATCAACGGTGTCATCTGTAATGACCACGGGCTGAATCTGAGACTTTTGCTGCGTATAGTTTACCACATTTTTGACGCCTTGCGTCGATGAGGCATGCTGCATCACACGATCTAGCTCTTCTGGGTTTTGCGCCATACCCATCAAATACACAACACGCCCAACGGTGCGAATGCTATAATTGCGCGAGGCCACGTGCCCATCAAACAAAAGGGCTGTTTTTAATTTTGTGGTAATCCACGCGTCGCGACTGTAATCCGAAAACGTCTCGGGGTTACCCACTTGAATTTCATCAATCACGCGCACAACACCCGGAATATCTTGCAACAACGCCACCGCTTTTTCTTTAAGCTCTGCCGTTTCCACCACACCTGTCAACAAAACATGCCCGTTTTGAACAGAAATTGCCAGCCGATCCATCAAAATAGAGGCCTGACGCAACCATCTATAATTGATACGCGTGCGAATTTTGGTGTCCTCATAAACACCCGAAACGCCACGCTCTTCAGCTGCAGCCCCTGTTAACGCTGCACCAGCGCCCATGGTGGCCGTCATAGGATCACAAGCTGGCAAAAAGATCAACGCGAGACAAAGACCACCTAAAACGTAATATTTTTGAGGTGATACGGAAGGTGCCATGCTTGAAAGAAAATTGCATCAATTCTTAAGTCACAGCATACATACTGAGGATTGTGGGTCAAGTAACAAAGCAATGCTTTCTCGTAACGTCTTTTTGAAAATTTCGCTACACTGTCAAAAGCTTGCGCTTTGTTGCGATAGGCTTTGACTTCAACGGCCACAAGACACCGCCCTTTAAACGCTAAAACATCAATCTCACCCACAGGTGTTTTGAAACGAGACGCCAAAATGCGATAGCCTTTGAGCCGCAGTAACCACACGGCAAAACGCTCGGCCAAAAGGCCTTTTTGATAAGCTTGATAGCCACGCCGTGAACGCAACATTGTTGGACCCACCCTTCTCTATGCAAACGATGCACACACGTTTTTTAAAAATCTAGCATACGGTAATGGCGACTGGGAACCAGTCCCGCAAAGGACTCCATAAGCAAGGGGCGAAAGGACGGCCTGGATTTTAAACGCATGTACCATGCCTTGGCGCTTTTGTATTTCTCCCACGGCACATCACCTAAATAGTCGATACACGAAAGCTGGGCTGCAGCGGCCAAGTCAGCCCACGACAAAAAGCGACCTGCCAGCCAATTATGCCTATCAAAAAGCCAGCTAATATAATCCATGTGGTCATAAAGCGCCCGCCTGGCCTTTTTAAGCACCATCGAATCGGGCTCACCGCGTCCCAAACCGCGTTTGACCACCTTTTCATACAAAACGCGCTGCGTCACGCTTTGAAAAAGTTTTTCGTCAAACCAAGTTAAAAGCCGCCTTACCTCGGCGCGCTCGGTTAAAGATTGTCCCAGTAAACCCTCTTCAGGATACGCCTCTTCAAGATATTCTTGGATGGCATAACTTTTGATAATGGCTTTGCCCTCGTCCACCAAAACGGGCACCGACCCTTCAGCATTAACCTGATAGAGTTTTTCTGAACCGGCATAAGGGCGCTCTTCAAGGGCTTGCCACGTCAGTTTTTTCTCTAAAAGACCCAAGCGGATCTTCCGTGAAAAAGGGCAAAGGGGTGCAAAAAAAAGGGTACGCTCTTTGATAGCAGCCGTTTGAGAGAAATCTGTTGTTTGCACGTGCATTAAAAACTCGTTTTTTACAAGAAAATCATATAAAAAAGAGCGAGAGTGTGAAAGTCTTTTAAAGTCTACGCCCATGATGTCTTTGACCCAAGCTTTTTGGTACGCCGCTATTCAAGGCGTCAGTGAGTTTTTGCCCATTAGCTCGTCCGCGCACCTGGCTTTATTTCAAAAGCTGGTCACCATCACACCACCTAGTGCGCTTTTTGAGACAGCCGTCCATCTTGGCAGCCTTTTGGTGCTTCTAACCTACTTTTGGACGGATGTTCTAAGACTGATCAAGGGTTTTTTCCATATTTTAAGGGGGCGCCTCACACAAGAAGGGCGTTTGTTTTTAACGCTGCTGATGGCCACACTGCCTGCCCTGTGCGTTGGCCTGCTGATTGAAAAAACCATTGGCCGCCAAGTTTTTAACAATCTTGAAGTCATCGGCTGGACCACACTCATCTTTGGTGCCCTCTTGTGGGCAGCCGATTTAAGGCCTCAGCGCTTTATTGTACGCAACATCACGCTAAGGCAGGCTTTTTGGGGATGGGGCGTGATGCAATGCCTTGCTTTTGTGCATGGCGTTTCACGCTCGGGCATTACCATCACCTTTGGGCGATTGATGCGCTATAAACGCACTGACGCGATACGTTTTGCGTTTCTGATGGCCATTCCCACACTCAAAGGCGCCACCGTTTTAAAAGCACGCGCCTTTTTAGGGTTGCAAACGTTCGAAGAAATTTCTTTAATTTTCTTTGCAGTGCTTGTGTCTTTTGTGATTGGCTTTTGCGTCATTCACCTTTTAATGCGCAGCCTTAACACTGCGCTTTTACGCTTTCTGGGCCTTTATCGCGTTCTTTTAGGGACGTTGATTTTAGGGGGGCTTTACTTTTGGAACTGGTTTTAAGGGCGCTCAAGCGCAAGGGCTAGTCCTTCACCGCCCCCAATACACACAGCTGCAATGCCTCTTTTTTGGTTGGCTGCCTCAAGCGCGTGCAAAAGAGTGACCACGACACGCGCACCGCTGGCACCCAAAGGATGACCAAGGCCTAAAGCGCCGCCCCACACATTCACCTTGTCACAAGGCACTTTAAGCAGGCGCATAAAAGCCATGGGCACGACGGCAAAGGCCTCGTTGATCTCCCACAAATCCACATCTTTTGCTTGCCAGGCCAGTTTTTTGAGCAACTTTTCAACCGCCCCCACAGGCGCAAGCGTAAAATGTTTAGGCACTGTTGAAAAAGATGCCCAACCCCGAATAAAGGCACGCGTCGGCAACCCCTTTTTTGTGGCAAAAGCATACGAGCTTAACGAAAGGATGGAGGCACCATCGGCCAACGCACTGGCACTTGCTGCCGTGATAGAACCCTGTTCTTGAAAAGCAGGCTTGAGGGTTTCAATTTTATCAAGGTTAATGCGCTCTATCGGCTCGTCATGCGTGACTGTTTGCTTTTTTAAAGTCAGAGACACTTTTTCATCTGCAAAAAGCTCTGCTTTATCTGCCGCCAGCAAACGCTCTAGGCTTTGCCGCGCATAATGGTCTTGTGCTTTGCGAGACAGCTTTTCTGACGCTGCGAGGTCCTCGGCAAAGAAGCCCATAGCACGCTTACTTTGCGCATCCTCAAGCCCATCATACAACATATGATCCACAAAGGGCTGGTGACCAAATTTGTACCCTGTGCGGGCAGATGCCATGTAAGGCGCACGCGACATGCTTTCCATACCGCCTGTTAAAAGAATTTGTTTGCCATTTTCTAGCAACTGAAGACAACCATGGATAATGGCCATCATGCCCGAGCCACACACTTTATTTAAAAGCACTGCAGGTGTTGTATCTAAAAGCCCGCCCTTTAAAACAACTTGACGTGCCGGTGCCTGCCCTAAGCCTGCGCTTAAGACACACCCCATCAAAAGACCACTCACCTGGTTTGCAGAAAAGGCTGGCCGTGAAAGGCAATTTTTTAAAAGAAGGCCCGCAAGGTCAGTGGCACTAAAAGCGGAAAGCGTCCCCAAAAAAGCACCGTGCGGGGTGCGTTTGGCATCCAAAATAACGGGCGTGGCATCACTTTTAACCATCACACAACCACCCACCTTTTTGACAAAACACGCACCGTCAACCTTTTACGAAAGAATGCGAACACAGCCTATGCATGCAGCGTGCCTTTATTGCAACTCACGATGTGAAAGACGCGCCTTAAACCCCTCTTTTAAAAGCCATGCGCAACATTCTTCTGCCATCACCACCGAGCGATGCTGCCCGCCCGAGCACCCAAAGGCAATCACAAAAAGACCCCTGCCTTCAAGCTCAACAGCCTTTACAAGGCTTTTAAGCATCGTTTGCAAATTAGCTTTAAACAGTTGAAATAAAGGAAGCTGTGCAACATAGTCACGCACGCGTGCATCTTGACCCGTTAGCTGTTTAAGCGCCTCTTCATAAAAAGGGTTTTTTAAAAAACGCATGTCAAAAACAAAATTGGCTTCTCGCGGCACGCCTTTTTTAAACGCAAACGAGACAACATCTATGGTTAAAGCACGCTGGTGGCTAAACGAAAACAGCTGGCGCACCAGCCCCTTAAGCTCTAAAGGCGTTAAAAGGGATGTATCAATCACATGATCAGCTTGCTTTCTAAGCGGCCTTAAAAGCTTTCTTTCTTTTTCGACCAAATCTTGCAAAGAAAGGGCATGCCCCAAAGGATGCACACGCCGGGTTTCAAGATAACGCCTTTCAATAATGGTGTTATCGCTGTCCAAAAAAACCAACGCACAAGACTGGCCATTTTCTTTAACGCCTTGCATCAAAGCAAGCAGCCCCTTTGATGTAAATCCTTGCGAGCGCATGTCAATGCTAAGCGCCAAAGGCGCAGCGTCAGCTTCTTGCTTGCAAACCACTTGAGACGCCAGATGCATCGGCAGATTGTCAATGGTGGTGTAACCCAAGTCTTCAAGAATGTTTAAAACAGAAGAGCGCCCGGCACCAGACAAGCCTGTAATGAACAGCACAGGCACGCACTTTTTTTGATTGGCATTCTGCATAGTATCTGGCCTAATTGACGCTAAGGTAACGACGGTGCATTTTTTGTTTATGTGGCTTTCTTTTATCACTGTTTACTTCAGTTTTATACCCCTTTGCTTATCGTTGCTGTTTATCGACATCACACCGTTTGCGTTTAAAGGTGAGGGCAAGCAAGGCGTACGCATCCTTTTTTTTGACACAAGCAAACAAGTTTTAAAAACCATTCATTATGTGCCCTTACCCTCTAAGCGTGCTACCCAGCGCATTGCTTTTGAGGATGAAACGTTTAAAGTCTCTTTTGAAGGCCAAGTTTCATTAAACGCAGCTTTCAACCCCCAAACCACAGTTCTGCAAACGTTTGGCTCCATTGGCACACACCAGAAGTGCACGCCCTTTAAAGTGCCCACTGATGGCTTTGAACAACTGGCACAAACCATCCGCCCACGGGTACATAAAGCTGCAAACCTTGAGATTTTTGTACACAAAGAGGGGCGGCGCGAAAAACGCTCGCTGGCCACCTTAAGCTTTGATGCACAATCTAACCGACAAGAGCGCGGTTTTTTGGGGGAGCGGGTGACCGATTTGCTTTTTCTTTTGTGTGATTTTTCGAAAGAAAATGGTCAAAACAAATCAGGACAGGGCCTTGATGGCATTTTCTTTGCCCCCCAAAATGCTTATCTTGTACTAAGCGAATCAAAGTGCCGTCAAGAAGCCAAAACGGCCTTAAAATACATGCAAGATGATCTATCAGAATACAAAATTGTTAACCGCCTTCATGAAATCAAAGAGGTCACTTTAAACAAAAAAGTCAGCACCTATATTGACCAAAACCCCAAGCGTGTTTTTAAGCTTGTCCAACGATTAACACCATCAGGGGCCATTGAGTCAGCTTTGGTGCCACTTGACAGCCTTTTATACTATCAAGCGCGCTATCCCGTTCTTTGCAAGGCACCCGTTGCCGTTAAAAAACACTTTCTTAAAGAAACCTTGCAACGGTTAAACATTGACGAAAACGATATCCTTTGCTTTTTAAACGTTGAGCACAGAAAAAAAAAGGCCCAGGCCCTATGAGCGAAAAACACCTGCTGTTAGCAGCTGGCGGCACCGGCGGACACATCTTTCCAGCCACCGCGTTAGCTGCGTGCGCGCAAAAGGAAGGCCATTCAACCTCGCTTATCACAGACAAACGTGGCCTTGCTTTTCTAACAGAGCAAGACAAAGACAGGTTCGACCACATCTTTGTTCTAAAGGCTACACACTTTGATGGTCCCCTTAGCGCACGCCTTAAAGCGTTCATGTTTTTCCTTGCCGAAAGCACCAAAGTGCCTCGTTTGATCAAAAAATGTCGACCAGACATTGTGGTGGGCTTTGGTGGCTTTGTGTCGTTTTGGCCAGTGGTGTGGGCCTTTGTCAAGCGCTTTCCGTCAGCCATTTATCAAGCTGATGCTGTGCTGGGGCGGGTCAACAAGCTGCTCAGCCCCTTTGTGCAAAAAATAACACTGGGCTTTGCACACACAAAAGGCCTTAAAAAATCAGGACAATGGGTGGGCTTTTTAACACGCCCCACCTTTAAGCGCGCCCCTTACCCCAAACGCCTGCCCAAGGACCCGGTTCGCCTCTTCGTGTTAGGTGGCAGCCAAGGAGCGGCTATTTTTAGCCAACTTATACCAAAATCTATTCAACTGCTTGAAAAAGATGTACAAAAAAACATACACATCACACAACAGTGCCGCCCAGAATATCTTGATGATACAAAAGAAGCTTACAAAAAAACACATGCAACCGTTGTACTAGAGACGTTTATCCAAGACGTTCCCAAAGTGTTAAAAGAAGCGCACCTTGTGATCTCGCGCGCAGGCACCTCGACCCTTGGCGAGCTGGCCACCGTTGGAAGACCCGCACTTTTGATTCCCTACCCCTATGCAGCGGACCAGCATCAAAAAGTCAATGCCGAACATGTGGTTTTGGAAGACGGTGGCTGGATGCAAGCACAAAGCAAGCTGACGCCCTCTTTTTTGGCACACTTCTTAACGCAATGCCTTGAGGCACCCCAAATGCTAGAATCCAAAGCACGTCACATTCAAAAACTCACCCCCGGCAATGCCACAAGTGTCCTTTTGAAGGTGTTGCTCTCTTTGCTTCCCGCCTCAGATTAAAACACCTTAAGCGGCACGCGCGCTAACGTTAAGCCGTAAACTTCTTTTGCACCCTGTTTAAGCAGCGTTTTGGCACACGCATTCAGCGTTGCGCCTGTGGTGCAGACGTCATCCACTAAAAGCACACGCTTTTCTGGCACACAAGCCTTGTAGCGCTTGTGGATCGCAAAGGCATTTTTCACGTTGTGATGACGCTCTTTCAGCGTTAGCATACCTTGCGAGGGTGTACGCACCACACGTTTTAACAAAGCAGGCGCAGAGGGTTTGGACGTTTTCTTCGCCAGCTGATCTGCAAGAAGGCCTGATTGGTTAAAGCGCCTTTTTAAAAGTCGTGTCCAGTGTAGCGGCACGGGCGCAATCAGGTCGATTTTTTTTAGCATTGTTTGCGCGCGCTGACATAACAAATGCACAAAAAAAGGCAAAAGCGCAAAAGAGCGATGATGCTTAAAGCGCAAAATCATAAGGCGACTTTTAGCATTGTAAACAAAAACAGCCTTAAGCTGTTTAAGCAACTGGGGCGCTTTTTGACAACGCAGACACTGGGCCCTCTTAGCCATTGAAACTTCAAAAGGCAAGCCACACGACACACAGCTTTCTTGGGTTATCAACGCAAGTTGACTAAAACAGCTGCCACACACACCACGGGTTTGGGTTATCACACCACAGCCCTCACACCGCCAGGGCAGCAAGGCGTTCGCTGCAGCCAATGAGGCATGACCTACCAAAGAAAAGAGTGTTTGCATTGTAAAAAAGCTGCTTTGAGTGTGTTGTGCATCAAGCCCATAACCGTCAGGGGCCCCACACCACCGGGCACCGGCGTGATGGCTTTGACCTTTGCCGCAACGTTTTTAAAATCAACATCGCCGCAAATGTCTGTGGCCGTTTTGTGGATTCCCACATCCACCACCACGCTGTTGCTATGAACAAATGCCTGATTGATCAATTTCTGTTGACCGGCGGCCACGCACAAAATATCGGCACTTTGGGCAAGCTTTTCAAGGTTAACTGTGTGACGATGCGCTAAACTGACGGTCGCATCACAACGCAAAAAAAGCGCCGCCAAAGGCCTTCCCACCAAAACTGAGCGCCCAATGACTACCACATGCTTGCCCTTAATAGGGATATCATAAGCTTTTAAAAGTTCTAAACAGCCCCAAGGCGTACACGGTACAAACCCGTCGCCGTTTGGACTATACAACATTCCTCTACTCAAAGGATGCAAGCCATCCACATCCTTGGATGGTGAAATAGCCTTTAAGCAGTCATCGGCTGCTAAGCCCTGGGGAAGGGGAAGCTGCAAAATGATGCCATGAATGGCGGGGTCATCGTTATTTTTTTGAATGACCGATAAAATGTCTGAGGCTTTGGCTTCTGCTTTAAGATGCGCTTCTCTAAAAAAAAAGCCCAGCTTTTCGGCAGTCTGCCGTTTTCTGGCCACGTAAAGCGCACTTGGCGCAAAATCACCAACGCGTATCACGCAAAGACCGGGACGCGTTTGTGTTTTTTCCACAAAAGATGCCGACGAACGCGCTGCCCTTTCAAAAAGGGCACGCGCCACCAAAGCACCGTCAAGCAAAAAAGGTTTTGCTTTCTCTTGTTTTTTTTGCTCTCGCACACAAACCTCCCCTGCTTGTGAACAAAGACCTATGACAACGCCACCCGCAACGCTTCTTGGTGAATTTGTGTGTGGTGATGCGCACGCAATGAGCGAAGATAGGCGTTGAAAAAGTCGTTTTGCATCATGCCTTCAAGATTTTTCTTCAATTCGGTTTCTTGCTGCAAGGACAGCGGCTTACCTGGGAAGACAAGACGGTCTAAACGCACAAGACCCACTTGTCCTTTGATGGTTTTAAACACACGCACTTCTTGTGGTGCCATCTGAAACAAAACCGTTTGTACCTCTGGCGACACACCTTTTCTTGCTTGATTCATCTTCAAAGGCGGCAAAGGGCGAAAACGTTTGGCTTGCTTATTCTGCTGCATGGTCGCAATCAGTTTTTGACCGTGCTCTTCTAACGCACGTTGCAAGGCCTCGGCACGCCACACCTTTAAGACTTCTGGTTTCACAGCAGCAAACTCTGGCACAAAAACGGGGCGCACGTCCTTCACGTCAATAAAAACGTACAGCGCGGCACCGACTTTTTGCGCCACCGGCTCTTGTGATGCATTGGCGTCAAAAGCCATGTTGTTTAAAACCGCAAAGCCTTTCTCGGCTTCAAACCATTTGCGCAAACTCTTTGGCAACAGCGCAAGCGCCCCCTTGCGGTCAGCACTTTTCTGAGATCCCGCAGGCATCTGCGTTAAATGGCGCTCGACCAAAGGAACGTTCACCAAAGGTTGCGAAAACTTTTTAGCGACCTGCTCAAGCGTTAGACCACCGGCGAGGCTATCTTCAATGGCCTGCACCCGCTCATAAAGCGCATGGTCACTCACAGTGCCAGCGCCTTGCGTGGCCAACGTCTCTTTTGACACAAACAGCACCTGAAAAGCGCGTCTCTCTGGCTTTTTAAAACGCTCTTGATGTTGGTCAAAAAAAGCTTTCAACATCTTTGGCGTTGGCGTTTTTAACGTCACATCGGCCGGCGACAATAAAAAGGTTGACCCAAAACGCGTCTGCAAAGGAACCGACCCCACAGCTTTGCGCATGACCTGAGGCGCTACAAGCAATTTTTCGATCGTACGCAACACTTGTCGCCTTTTTAAAAGCTGTCGCTGTTCTTTCAAAAAAGCCGTTTCATTGATTTGCCGCGCCTTCAAAAAAGCGTTAAACCGTTTGTGAGAAAAATGGCCCAGACTATCCTGAAAAACAGCTTCTTTCAAAAGGCTTTGCTTCAGCACATCATCAGAAATGGTAACACCTAAGCGCTTGGCCTCTTCATCTAAAAGAGCATTGTGAATCAGATGGTTTAAAAGCGATGACACCAGCCCCGCATTTTTCATGTCTTCTACCGAGATCGGACGTTTGAGCTTTTCACGTAGCTCTTCCATATACTCGGCAAGCTTTAAACGCAACGTCCGCGTTTTAACCTTGGCGCCACCCACCGTTGCCACCACATCATAGGCCGTGCCTGGAAAAAACAATTTGCCCATCCCAAAAAAAGTGCCCAAAGACAAAACAAGCAGCGCAAACAAAAACTTCGCCGACCACGACGTACTCCAACGCCTTAAAACCTCAAGCATTCTTCGCTCCGGTGTTGTTTAACATCAAGACCCCTTATTGCAAAACGAAAAAGAAATAACATAAAAACGCAACAAAACAGCCAAAAAGCACTAGTAAAAGAAAAAAATCTTTTAAAAAGAAACGTCTCATCGTTTTGATTCTTTCAAAAAATCTCGTTAGAATGTGCAGGTTTGATCGTACCCTCTTTTAAGACACCTTTAAAGTTTTTTTTACGCGAACACTTTGAGGGGACAAACCACTCAAGTATGTAGGTGCCGATCACGCTTTCTGCCAAAGCGTCGTTGTCATTTTTTTTCAAAAGACGTTTCTTGCCAATCACAAGGCTTTTTGGCAACAGCTGCCCCTCAAAAACGTATGCACATCTGTCTATAAAGTCCGCAAGACAAGCGTCATCTTCAGCCCACAAATCAATCACGGCTGTGAACGTTTTTTCTTTTGGCTTCACAAACCCTGAAGACATCTGTGAAGCGATACGAAAAGTCATCTCTTCAACTCCTGCCTCTTTTGCAATCTGTGTCAAGCATCGGCCCACATTTAAACGTGAGCTAAGATATTTCATCTGCCTTTGTTGCTTTTTAAAAAGAGCTCCGTTTTTTTGCAAAAAAAGCTTTTCTTGCCTTAAAACAACAAGCCGTTTTTTAAGACACGCAAGCGCTGCTTGCCTTTTATCCAGAAGCGATGTGATGTAAGCACTTGCAACATACATCGTCGAAACAAGCAAAAAGACGGTCAAGCGCGCCCCATTGAAAGAGATTTTATCTAAACCTTTTGCCATTGCAACCGTACCACTAAATGATGCGCTTTGGGCTCTTCTTCAGCCCCTCCTTGTTGATACAAAGCAGGCTTACCATCTAAAAAACCACGCTTTGACACCACGACCCGTGCATTGGGTAAGGCCACACGCAAATCACCTAAAAAATGATCAAAACGTTTTTTTGCTGCCAAAAATGTACTGGGTTCACGACAACGTACTTCTAGCTGCATACGCACACCCCTTTGATAAGAGTAGTGCCATGCCACCTGTTGTAATTTTAAAGCCCCCCGCAAAAGGGGGGAAATGGCACGCAAAACATCCAAAGGCTGTTGGCGCTTTTGGCGATGCATCGCTTGACGGATTTTTTTAACAGTTGTGGGAAAGCGTCTTCTTTCAAGTGCCATTGCTTTCAGTTCTGCTTGACACACCCTTTCTTCAGCAGCAAGCGATTGATCGACAAAACCAAGACAAACCCCATAGACAAGGCCCATAAAGCAGCCCACAAACATCAAAGGATAGAAAACGCGTTGGTACCCTTCATAAAGTTTTGTCAGCACTTTTTTCAACGGCATGGTTTTTCCTTGATAAAACCGCGCACGCGCAAAGGGATTGCGAAGAGAGTGACCCAGCTGCTTAAAAAAAACGCATGGCTCGTATGCAAAAGACGCCAAACTTTTTTCGGCCGGCAAAAGCGTACACTTTTCTTTTTCTGCAAAAATAACATACCTTGACACACGCGATAAACGGCAATGTTTTAACGCATAAAATGCAGTATCTTTCATTGCTTTTAAAAGCAACTTATCAGAAGTTGGTGCTTTCATGTGCCTTAAATAAAAAAGACGTTGGCGCGTGAGCAAAACCATCAGGGAAGCATCAGAGATCACGTGACCCAACAAAGTAGGCTCTTTAGAAAAAAGCGCCCGTTGAGACAACAGCGCTCGATACACCTTAAGCGATAAAACAGTTAAACTGTGTACCGAAAAAGGGCGTTTTTTTTCATTTAAAAAAGTCATGACCGCATGCGCTGAATCTAAAATCGGCAACGTTAAAAACAAAACACGTGGCCTTGCAAACAACCCATCAGCCCATAACCAAAACATTGCTTTTTTTTCTAAAAGCGGCTTATGAAAAAAAGACAAAAAGCAAGCGCCAAACGTCAGCCCAAAAGGCAACAGACGCGTTTTATAGTCTTCTTGAACACTTTGGGTCAGCAAAAAAAGGCGCGCATGCGAAAACGAAGATAAGGCTTTTTCAAGCAATGTTTTGGCCTGATCAGTCACGGTCTCGCAGGTAAAAACTTGCTTGCACAACGCACCTTGCAAATGATAGAGCGCCAGCCCATTATCTTGGACCGAAAGTATAAAAAAAGTTTTTTTGAACCAAAATTTGTAAAACGACACAAACCAGCGCCAAACACTTGTGCCCATTACATCACTCCATCAAGTGAAAGGACGTGTTCATAAAAAGGCAAAAATAACCCTTGCACCAGCCACAGAAAAAGCACCCCTATCACAATCAAAAAACAAGGGCCCAAGTAAGAAAGCAGATAACCTGCCAGCAGCGCGCGGCGTTCTGCGTAAAAAAGGCTGATTTTTGTATAGACACAGCTGGCATCTTTCGTTTGTTGAGCAAGATCAAGAAGAATCTTTGTCTCTTCTAAAATCCCTGGTGCGCCCTTTAAAACAGCTGCAAGAGAGCGCCCTTTAACCACCTCTTTGCCCGCTGCCCGAATGACATTTTGCAGGGGCGCCGATGACAAAACAGTTTGTGCCATGCAAAGCGCTTTATGCAGCGGAAAGCCCTTGTTGACCCCAAGCGATAAAAGATAAAAAAAATAAGACCACTGAGACGCCATCGTTAAAGCACCCCACAAAGGCATTTTAAGAAAAAGGTACTGACAGAAAAACCTGCCTGCTTTGGTTAATCGAGCCAGCGCCAATAAACCCACCGCACTCAACAACACCCACAAAAGTGCCCCATCTTGACCTTGAAAAAAACTAACAACACAAAGCAGGCTTCGCGTTGCAAAAGACGCTTGGTCTATTTCTTCAGATGTCAGCTGTATAAGCTGAGGCACAAGAAGATGGCATAAAATCACAAACGTCACACTTAAAACGCCACCTAAAAACAATGGGTACCGCACAGCTGCCTTAACGTCTTTTTGAAAAGACACCGCCTTTTCAAGATGAACCAAAACATCTGACAAAGTCTTTTCTAACTGACCACTTTGCTCGCCCGCTTTGAGCAAAAGAAGAGCGATGGCATTACTTTCATAAGGTGCTTCTGACAAAGCGACCGAGAGCGTTTGGCCCATTTTGACTTTCGCGATACAAAAACACGTCACCTCTTTAAGGCCTGACGATGTGGTGCGCACCAAACACTTAAGAGCCGCAAGCGGCGTGAGGCCCAAAGACACAAACTGCTGAATCGACAAGAAAAAAACACGCTGCTGTGTATAAGAAAGTTTTGGTCGCCATTGAATCTGAAAGAAAAGCAGCCACCTTGAGACCATGACCCTATGCACCTTAAACAACCTTTTCTTTGCACAGCGCCCAAGGCGTCACCTCTGCGCCCAAGGAAAAGGAGCCCAACACCCTGACGCACTCATCAAAACTTACCAATCCCCTCACCAACAACCCACGCGCGCTTTGCCACAGTGATGTTGTTTGCTGCATCTGCACACAACGATAAAGCGCTGATCGATGCCCCCCCTTTAAAAGGGCATCTTTGATGGTGTCATCACACAGCACGACTTCGGCAACCGGCACACGGCCTTTATAACCTGTTCCGCCACAAGCCTCACAGCCTCTTTTTTGGTAAAACATCATGGTGTGTGTTTTTCCCTTCAAAAAAGGTTTTGGCACATCTTGAGAGGCTTCTTTGCACAAGGGACATAAAAGGCGCAACAAACGCTGTGACACAAGACATCTTAAATAGTCTGCAAGCAAGGTGCGCAAAACGCCCAAATCAAGCAAACGATCAATCGCCGACAAGGCATCGGGCGTGTGTATGCTGGTCAAAACCTGATGGCCTGTCATGGCAGCACGTATGGCCATTTGTGCGGTTTTGTCATCACGCACCTCACCCACAAGCAAAAGATCCACATCTTGCCGCAAAGAAGACGCAATGCCCCGCTCAAAATCCATCTCGCGCGCCTTACAAATAGCCGTTTGAGCGGCAAAAGGGGCGTTATATTCGATGGGATCTTCAAGCGTCATGGTGTTTTTTTCTGCTGATGAGAGATGCCGAAGCATCGCATGCAGCGTTGTGGTTTTACCCGAACCCGTTGGGCCTGTCACAAGGCAAAGGCCCTCTGGGTGCAAAAGCGCGTCTTTGATTTGATCCACGACAGCATCCTCAAAACCAAGCCCGTCTAACGAAAGATTGGGGGCATTTAAAAAACGCACCACAAGACGCTCACCATAGGCTGTGGGATGGGTGGCTACACGCACATCAAAGCGTTCACCTTTGTTTTGAAAAAACAGGCGGCCGTGCTGCGGCTGCTGTGTCTTCGTGACATCAAGTTGACACAACACCTTTAAACGCGCCAACAAAAGAGACCAGTAGCGCTTATGAAAACAAAGAAGATTTTTTAAAACGCCATCTAAGCGGCAACGCACCCTCACAAACGCTTTATAAGGGTCAAAATGTAAATCCGATGCAGCCTGTTCAAGCCCATACGCTAAAAACATCTCAAGCACGTTTGCCAATTTATGAGAAAGTGTTTTCTCTTCTAAACCCTCTAGTTTGGGCCAAACAGAAAGAAGCTCTTGATGCAAGGCCTCTTTTTCAAAGAGAAGCGATGCTGCAATGTCGCGCTTTGACGCAAGCGACACTTGAAGCTGTGCATCGGAAAAGTATTTTTGCACCACATCTTTTGCAAAAACGTCGGTACAATCTGCCATCACAAGATGCAGCACATTGTTCTTAAGCGATAAAGGCACCACAAAGAACTCTTCACACCACTTTTGTCCAAGCTGTTTAACCAGCAAACGGTCGGGCAACAGCGCTTCTTTAGAAAGGCGATCGCATCCCTCAAACAAAGCGCGCTTTTGAAGCAACGTTGTTTGAGAAAGAAAAGCCATGTCTGCACATAAAACATCCATTGGCCTGCGTGTCAGTTGCCACTCTTGCATCAAAACATGCGCTTGATCGATGGACAACAAGCCATCATTTAACAAGAAACGTAAAAAAGGATCAAAGTCTCTTTCAAGATTGTCGCTTTGTGCGCGATCCATAGAAAACCCCCTGCGGTTTTTTTAAAGCCTTTTTTTATGTGTGACGGCTTTTTTCCAAGATCAAAACAACAAAGCAAAAGCGAACAAATACTTTTTAGTTTCCTTGAACCATATAACAGTTTAAAAGAAAAAGATATGTCACATATTTTTGAACAACGCATCTACACACAACACACCGATTGCCAGGGCATCGTCTATCATGCAAACTATTTTGTTTTTTTAGAGTACGCCCGTGCAGAATTGCTGCGCCAAAACCAGCACCCTCTTAAAACGCTTAAAGATGTTTATCAAGGCGCCTTTGTTGTCACAAACATAAAGGGCAACTTTAAAAAGCCTGCACACATCGATGATTTGATTCAAGTGCACACAAAGGTTTTGTCCGCAACGCCCTTCAGTCTTTTGTTGCAGCAAGATATTATCAAACCTTATTCAACCGCAAAAACACAGGCAGTGCCCATCGGCAGTTTTAGCATAAAGCTGGCCTGGGTCACACTTGCTGGCAAGCTGGCCAACATACCAACACCACTGAAAGAGAGTTTTTTACAAAGCCATGCCACCTAACGTTAACGTTAGGGCAAGCAAAGAGGACGTTTGTCAGACGCCTGAATAAACGCCAACACATCTTGCACCTCTTGAAAAGAGAGGGCTTCTTTGTCTAAGGCTTCAATACGCTGTTGTCGCGTGCCCGCTGTGTCTTCAAAAAGCACGCCATACACACGGCGCAAGCAACGCACCGCCTCTTGAGACGTACCCTGTCGTTTAAGCCCCACAACATTCAAACCATTAAGCGTGTTATCTTGCGGGCCGACCATACCATAGGGTA
>JBAJNL010000019.1:0-26055 GCA_036881885.1 Holosporaceae bacterium | reverse complement strand
TATATGGTGAGTCGCTTCCTTGCGAGACCCATTTGACAGGCATGCGTTTCTGCTTGCTTAATGAGTTGAATCGTTTAGCAAGAAGCACACAATGGAAAAACAATTTTGGCTCTTAAAAACAGAGCCCACCTGTTGGTCTTGGGCACAGCAAGTAGCCTCTAAGGTCACCGAATGGGACGGTGTGCGCAACTTTCAAGCACAAAAGCATATGCGCACAAAGAAAAAAGGTGACACCGCGTTCTTTTATCACACCGGCAAAGAGCGGCAAGTCGTTGGCGTTGTCAGCATCATTTCAACGGCTCATCCCGATACAACGGATCCCAAGTTTCTCAGCGTTGATGTGAAAACCGTTGCGGGCTTCAAACAACCGGTGACGCTGTCCCGCATCAAAAGCGACCCGCGCCTGCAAAGCTTGCCATTGATCAAGCAAGGGCGCCTTTCGGTCGTTCCCATTGATGCCGCATCGTTTGACCTGATTCAAAGCTGGGGCATGGAAACAAACGCGCGCCCTTCAAATAAAACCAGATAACGCATACAACACCTCTGTGCTCTTTCTGCAACACGTACAAAAAAAGAGGCCACAATACTGTCAATAACACTTGCATTCATGGCGTTTTATTAGCATAAAATTAGGTGAAGCAACGCAATATAAGAACAATCAGTGTTTACCCAATAAGGATGTGTGCTATGCAAAAAACAACGTCTCATATGCTTTTTGCAATTTTTTTGTCTTTTGTGGCACTGTGCACCCAAACACAAACCACTGTGGCTGCCGGATTGAACGTTGGCTTTGTGGCCGGTTATAACAAATGGCAAGCCAAAGTCAGCGCTGAAACAGGCGGAAACAAAAGTGAGAGTTCCTCTTCTAAAGATGCTTTTTTAGGCACGCTTTCTGTGGGATACGATTGGGGCCTTCCTTTCATGTTTTTGCGCACCAATTTCTTGCTAAGACAAGCGGTCCCCAAACAAAGCACCAACACTAACGTCTCGGGCAACACAATCAATCATACATTGTCACAGGATATGGGTTTTGGGGGTGAGGCGCTTGTGGGCATTGACCTGCCTCTTTTACCTGCGCCCTACCTAAAAGTGGCTCTCACAGGGGCACAAGCAAAGCATGCTACCAACCTTGCCTCTTCAAACAACACTTATAAAAAACTGCTTTGGTCGCCTTCAATTGGTGGCGGCCTTAAAATGAGCTTTTTGGGGTTGATGGGCAGCATTGAGTATCTTTACACATCCATGCCCAACATGTCACACAACGCAACGTTGTCTGGTACGTCGTATGGCATCGAGGCAAAAGGCATGCAAATGCATACCGTGGCCTTAACAGTCTCGTACGCTTTTTAGCTCTTTTAAGACAAGATAAGAACGTCATCGCGAACGGATCCTCCACCCTCTACAGCAATGACAAACCAAAGAACGTTATCGCGAAGGTGCGAAGCGCCTGCGGCGATCCACTTGCGGTGTGACACAGGCGTTTTGATAAAAAAAAGCACCTTGTCCCATCAAAGTCAAGGCGCTTTTGAAAGGTTTTTGCTTAATCGATCAAAGCAGGACCTGGTCCAACAAAGTCAGCCATGGCTCTTGAGGCGCGTTGACTAAGGTTATGGCCAGCTCTTTTGGCAGTTTTAGCGAGCGCACGTGTTGTCTTGACTGCACCACGTCCAATTTTTACAAGGGCAGCGCGTGTTAGATCACTTGCGTGCTTGGCTGCCACAACGGCGTTCTCAGCTGCTTTGTGCGACAAATGCGTTAACACAATGGCCATTTTGGCTACCTGTTGTGATGCCCCTTTGGCGACTTTTCCCATAGTGCTCTTAGCTAGTTTTGCCATCTTTCTTGCATGCTCGGCTGCTTGGTGCGCCACATCATGCGCTCTTTCGGCAGCCAGCCTTAAATCATCATTGATATCACTAGCTACATGTGACCCAAACCATGCGCGCACTTCTAAAGGGCGAAGGCTTAGCCCAAGCGCCAACGCGCACAAAAATAAAAAAGATACTTTGATCAAACGACATGTCATTTGCTGTCTCCCGTGCCATAAGCCCCCTTATGACTTTATTTTTATCTAAAAAAGACAATAAAGGATTAAAAATACTTAGCATTTTTTTGTTTTGACTGTCAATTTTGCCTTTTTTATGGAACTGAAGACGCAAGGGCTTGTTGTTTGGCGTGTGCTTTGGTGCGCTGATAAGAGGCCACAAACCATGTCAGCGCCGCATAGCTAAGGCCGGCCAAGGGCAGCGCAAAAAAGGCAACCACCGCGCCAAGCAGAACCGTTGCGGCAAAAATCGTAAAAAAGATCCACAAAGGGTGCAAACCCAAGCCGTCTTTCAAAAAATAGGGTTTCAGGGCAAAAGCACTGAGGCCATAACCTACAACGTAAACCACGATGATATGAAGCGCCATGTGCAGATCGGGCTTATAGCTAAGGCCAATGGAAAAAACCAAGACAAAGGCGATGAAAAGCCCCAAGCTTGGCACCATCAACAAAAGCGCCGTTAAAAACGACAGGGTGGTGGCGTAAGGCACGTGACAAAAATGCAAAGCCGCCATGTAATAAAACGCAAGGGTCCAGCATAAAAAGATGTGTCGCCTGATGCAGCGCTTCATAATGCTGTCAAGATCGCGCCAAAACTGATTGAGAGACTCTTCGGCCAACGCCGGCGTTGTGACCTTAAAAAAGCGTAACAAAAGCGGCCAATCGCGCAGGCAATCAAAAGCCACAATGGGTGCCACGATAATATAAAAAATCAAAACTTCAACAGAGCGCGCACCACTGACAACACTGAGGAAAAAATTCATCGCCCAGTGAGAAATTTCGTGCGCAATCTTGTGAAGGGCCTCGTTGGTTGGAAAAACACTGTTCAGCTCGCCATACAACGCAGGGTCAGCCGTTAAAAAAGGACGCGTGAGCTCTTTTAGCTTGGCATGCAGATCGGGCAGTTGTGAGATAATATACATCAATCGCTCTTCTAAAAAAGGCGTGAAATAAAACAAAAAACCAAACAACATGACAAAAAAGAGAATCATATCAGTGCACTGGTCAAAGCGCGCGAGATGTGAAACGCCACCAGCTTTGTAGCCAGCGGATGAAACAGATAACCCAGCATAGCACCCAAAATAAAAGGACCTAAAATGGTGCGAAAAACATAAACATTACTGCCAAGCAGTGTAAAAGAAACCCAAAAAAAACCAGTCGCTTTGTTCTTTAAAGAATAGACCATAGTGATATTTTTTGGCACTGTTTGACGAACCTATGACCTATTTTTATCTTTTTTAGATTAATTTTTAATTGATGATGTGTGCCCCTAAAGGGGTCACTGCTGCATGCCTTTGATAAAGGGCACGGTGGGTCTTGCACTTTTTTTGAAAGTATGGGATACAAAAGACAGTGAAAGCGCATTAACCGATGGTTTAAGTGTTTGTTTGAGGCGCTTTTTTGCAAAGACCCTCTTCCACCAGCAAGGTTTTAAACATTATGTCTATCAATGTTGAGAAAGAAAAAGCACTCAAGGCGGCACTTGATCAGATTCAGCGCACCTTTGGCAAAGAAGCCATTATGCGCTTTGGCGGTGACCATAAGCCAACGGCCGTTGAGGTGGTCTCGACAGGGTCTTTGGGACTTGATATCGGCCTTGGCATTGGTGGGTTGCCAAAGGGCAGGATTATTGAGATCTTTGGGCCTGAAAGCTCGGGCAAGACAACGCTGGCACTACATGTGGTGGCGGCCATCCAGAAAAAAGGCGGCGTTGCGGCCTTTGTAGACGCCGAGCATGCGCTGGATCCGGTTTATGCAAAAAATCTGGGTGTGAACCTTGATGACCTTTTGATCTCGCAGCCTGATACAGGCGAGCAAGCCCTTGAGATCACCGACACGCTTGTGCGCTCGGGCACCGTTGACGTTTTGATTGTTGACAGCGTGGCCGCGCTGGTACCTAAAGCTGAAATTGAGGGCGACATGGGCGATGCGCACATGGGGCTGCAAGCCCGCTTGATGAGCCAAGCATTGCGCAAACTCACAGGCTCTATTTCAAAGTCGGGCTGCCTTGTGCTGTTTATTAACCAGGTCAGGCAAAAAATTGGCGTTATGTTTGGCAATCCCGAAACCACCACCGGTGGTAACGCCCTTAAGTTTTATGCGTCTGTACGTTTGGACATCAGGCGCATTGGTGCCATTAAGGATAAAGACCAGGTAGTTGGCAACCAAACACGCGTGAAAGTGGCCAAAAACAAAATGGCGCCTCCCTTTAAGACCGTTGAGTTTGACATTATGTATGGCGAGGGTATCTCGAAAACAGGCGAGATTCTTGATATGGCCGTGCGGTTGAATTTGGTTGAAAAATCGGGTGCGTGGTATGCACACAAAGGACAAAAAATGGGCCAAGGCAAGGAAGCCGCGCGCGCTTATTTAAAGGCAAATGCCAACATTTGTGACGCGCTTGAAAAAGAAATTAGAAAACAAGCCGACGGCGCACCAGACACGCAAGAGTCCTCAGCACCCAGCACAGAAAAAGCTGCAGCACCTGCTGCCTAAATCTTAGGTTGTTATTGCGAAAAACGCTTTGGGCGACGCGCTCACCCGAACGTTATTGCGCGAAGAAACGTTGTTTCGACGCGGCAATCCATGTGTGCTTTAGCTGCCAGTATTTTACAAAAAACCATTGAATAGATCGATTTTACTTAAAGATTTGCTAAACTTTCGAATGGTGGAGAATGCCTTTCGCACGCCTAAAAGGAAAAAAAGAAGAGAGCAGGCTAGAAAAGAGCTGAAAAAAACAGCGCAGCGCAATAAAGAAAGCAGTGCACATAAAGAAAGCAATGCAAATAGATCACCGCACGCGGGCATGACGCAGACGGCTGCTTCAGCCTCGGCCTTGTTTTGAGGTGACATGCAGTAAAAGCGCGACAAATACTTGACAAATCAGCATTGTTAATCAACAAATAATTGATTTTTAAACTTTATCAAAAAAGGTGCGCGGACCATGAACACAAAACATTTTGCTGCCTTTCTTGTCTTCAGCCTTGTGGCGCTGCCGCTTGAGGCCGTCAAAAAAGCGGCAACGGTCAAGCCAGATGACACACAGCCTGTGGCGGCGGCAGCCACCAGTGCACCACGCAAAGTGAGCGCGCAATCGTTTCTTTTGAATCGTGCAGCGTTAGACGCCCTGCAGTCAGATGATGCAGAGCATGCAAACGCCAAAGCAACCCTTTTAAAAGATGCCCAAAAGGCCACATCGCTAACGCTAGACAACATAAGGCTTCCCCAAGGCGCGACACAACTGTTGAAACCCTTTGTGAAGGTGCGCGCGCTTGATATGCTTTGTGTGCAGGCAGACCAATTGCCTTTGTTGCCATGCCCACAAAAACTTGAGCGTTTAAGCTGTTTGTGGTCACCGTTTCGTGGACTGAAACACCTTGAGGCTTACCCAAACATCACGATACTCAAGTTACAAGGCCAACTGTTGCAAAGTAACGATTACACTGTGCCCAATCAAGAAAAACGCTTTGCTACACTTTTAAACCTGAAAAAACTGCACACACTGCATTATGAGAACGCTTTGACACTTATTTTACAGCTCCCAGAACATCGGCAGTTTTTGAAAACCTTCATACAAAACAACCCTCATCTGAGGCATTTTTATTTTGCAGGGCGCTTAACGGCTGATATGTTAAAGGTGTTGCGGCCGCTGCCATTGCACACGCTATACCTGCAACACACCACAATCAATGATGCAAGCCTGCCGTTTCTTCCCTTGCAGCAGCTTGAGGTTTTACGCCTTTTGCATAACGACAACCTTCACACTCTTACGGCTTTGCAGAATGCACCCGTGCGTGTGCTGGATTTGAGCCATAATACGCACCTTGATGCCTCACTGCCTTCGGTGGTTGTCATAATGCCTCGCCTTGAAGAGCTGTTTCTTGATCAGTGCGATCTTGTGGACACACATGTTGAACCGCTTTTAAGCTTGGCGTCACAACTGAAACGCTTAAACCTTGTGGGCAACGCACGCGTGTCCCAAGGGCTGCGCCAACAACTCAGCAAGGCTTTTGGCGAGAAGGTGCACTTCAACCAACCACAGGCGCACAAAGAGTAAGCTCTTTTTTATTCTATAAAGATATCAAAAATGGGCCTAAATAAATAATTTTCATCTTAAATTACTTTTTAAAACTCTTTTTAGATTAATCAAATCCACTCTCTGCAAGTAATTCAAAAAAAATTATCTATATAGAGATTTTTTATGTTGAATTTGTTTTAAATTTTATATATAAAAATCAAATATATAGCATACAGGAGAGGTTTTTTGTCATGATCTTGTTTCGCAGTTCTTTTTGTGGTTTCTTTTTAATTTTTTTATTTGTGCAGATGTTGTCGTGGTCCTTGTTACACGGCAACAGTTGTGGGGCATCTTCTTTTGATGACCTGTCACCGCAGACACCCTTCCTGTCGGCCAAGCGGCAGGTCACTTCCCAAGGTGCCCCTCCCACGCTCAAGCACACAAGTCCCCCCTTTTTCAAAACACATCTGCAGCATACACAGCTACAAACAGTTCTATGGGCTGTCACACTGCCGCTGGATGCTCTGAAAAAAGTCTCGCTATCTGTGCTGCATGCGCCCCACCTTGTTATCGCCACTACAAGCATGCTTTTTGCGGCAGTCAGTGGGTAATCCTCTTCTGGTGTTGTGTGCAAAAGATTACCACCCGAAGATCGCGCTTTTTTAGAGCTTAGCGCGATTTGGGATACCACAACGTGCCGGGGACGGGCGTTAGATCACACGCAAGTCCGTTCCATGCGTATTCAGCGACCCATTTGTCGCAAAGCAGCTTGCGCGCCACACGTAACCTTTTTATGCGCTGGCACATTAGCCAATCACACACAAATCACTGACACCCTACGGGCCACACTTTGTAGTGATACCCCCTGCGCACCACATGCCATTAAGCGCGAGGCAAGAGCCATCATACGTCACACTATCAACGCCTGCATGCAAGAAAACTGTCATCAAACAGGCGTTCCCTACACAGGACACTTTACATGTGTGGTGTCCAAGAAAAAAATGCATAACACACACAAGCGAGAGCAAATTGATCAAAAAATCTTTGCGCTTGAAAAGTGTTTTGATGAATTTTGCAAAACACACGCCAAAAAAGAGTGCCCCAAGGCACCCGCCTTATGGCAATCACTTTCAAACAAACCGCCTTGCAATGAAGACTTGTGCCCCGGGCGTTTTGTACCTGATGAAATCGCAGAAGTCAGTCCTGGTGTTTTTAAAACACTTGCAGAAATCGGCCAAAAAACCATTGAAGACTGCCAAATGCAACAACGGCGTCAGGGAGCATCACCGCTTGCATTGTTTGAGCAACAGCACTGCGAAGACGCCTGCGTTGCAAAGGCAATCACCTCTTAAAGTACTGCCAACACCCATTTCGTTTGTTTAAAAACATTGTTTTTGTTGGTTTTTGATTCATCACAACACACTTTATAGGCGAGGTTACTGACCATGTTTTTTTTAAAAAAGAGCTTTTTTGCTTTCATTCTTATGTTTTGCTTTCTGCCACACGCTTTTTTACAAGGCACGCCACTTTTTGATCCAGAAAGCGACCTTTTCAAGGAAATCCCCATATCAGTACGACAACCTGCAACGACGCATCACAGACCCACCTTCTTTGGTCGCTCGCTTGAGCAAGCGCTTGTGCCAACATCAACCCTTTGTTCACAAAAGGACCAAACATCAGCTTTTAAAAGCGCACTCTCATGGGCTGTGTGGCCCTTTGATCTTTGTAAAAAGGCCTCGCTTTGTGTGCTGAAATCTTCATGGCTTTTTGTCGCCACAACCGGTGCGCTTCTGCCTAATGCAAATGCTTTGTTCACAAATGGTATTACACGTAGCACCCTTTATTCGTTTGGTCTCACTGATAACTGGGACATTAACACCTGTAAAGGACGTGCGCTTGATGCAAATGACACACAAAGAATCCATGACAAAAAGCATGATTGCCATAACTATTTTTGCATGCAGCGACCCTCTTATTTATGCAACAAACTAAGATTAGCAGAGTCTGAAGACCATAAAGATATGTTTGAAAAACTGTGCGACACATCTATGTGCGCACCACGCGTTGTGCTTCGCTCTTCACAACGATACATACAAGAAGAGAGAAACTATTGTATAGAAAAAGAGTGTCAACAGTTAGGACATCCTTATACAGGTCATTTTTTTCGCGCACACGTCATGAAAGATAGATACAGTGCTGCATGCAGAAAAGTGATTGACAAAAGCATTTTTAAAAGTGAAGAATGCTTTGATCCATTCTGCCAGCAGTATGCACAAAGCACTTGCATACCATCTTCCTGGTGGCAGTCAGTTTTTAATAGTTCACCTTGTAACAGAAAATTATGTCCTGGACGTTTTGTGCCAGAACAAAGCAAAGAAGTCAGCCCCGGTGTTTTTAAAACACTTGAAGAGTTAGGTGAAGAGACCATAGAAAAGTGTAAGGAAACGCTGCTGCAGGCTCACTCTATATGCTAAATACATCACTGTGACAGCTGTTTTTCAGCGCTTACAGCGGGTGCTGCCTCTTTACCATCGAGGCGCTCAATGTGGGCGCCACATGCTTTAAGTTTTTGATGCAGGTGGCTATAGCCACGGTCAAGATGATAAATGCGCTGAATGGTGCTTTCACCCACTGCCGCCAAGGCCGCCAGCACAAGACATGCCGAGGCCCTGATGTCGGTGGCCATCAGCGGGGCACCTTTCAGCTGTCTTACCCCTTCGACATGGGCCGCGTTATGTTCAATGGTGATGGCAGCGCCCATGCGGTGCAATTCGGCAATGTGCATAAAGCGGTTTTCAAAAATGGTTTCGGTCACGGTGCTTTTGCCTGGCACCAGCGTCAGCAACGCCATCATTTGGGCTTGCAGATCTGTTGGAAAACCAGGATAAGGCGCCGTTTCAAACCCTACCTTCTTCATATGCTTTGGTTGTGGACTGTTGACAAAGACGCCATCCGTGCGTTGTTGCAGCGTCACACCCATGGTTTCAAGCATGTCTTTAAACGTGGGCAGCAAATCAAGGCGTGCCTTTTCTAAAAAAAGCTGGGATCCAGTTATGGCCGCAGCCAGTATGTACGTGCCCATTTCTACACGATCGGGCAGCGTTTGATGCACCGCACCTTGAAGGCTGCCAACCCCTTCAATGCTAAGCGTTGACGTGCCCACGCCACTGATGTTGGCCCCCATCTTTTGAAGGCACAGCGCAAGATCACCAATTTCAGGCTCTAAAGCTGCGCCTTTCAAAACCGTTGTACCTTTTGCAAGCGTTGCCGCCATGAGCAGGTTAGCGGTTCCGGTCACGCTGGTTTTCGCAAAGGTATAGTCAGCGCCCACAAGCCCTTTGGGCGCTGTCGCCTGAATATAGCCCTCTTCCAGCGTCAGTTGCGCCCCCAACGCCTCAAGCCCTTTAAGGTGCAAGTCAATGGGACGAATGCCAATGGCGCAACCGCCCGGCATCGACACTTTGGCCTCACCATAACGCGCCAACAAAGGCCCAAGCGTCACAATGGATGCCCGCATTTTGCGCACGATGTGATAAGGCGCGGTCACGGTGTTAAGTTTTTCAGCCTTCAGCTCAAGCTGTTTTAAGGCTGAAGAACCCGCTGTCACCGTGCCGGTATTTAAAAAGGATTCGTTTTGAATAACCTTTGCGCCCAAATGCTCAAGTAACAAAATCATGCTTTGCGTGTCGGCCAAGCGCGGCACATTTTGCAACACCAAAGAGTCTGTGGTCAGCAAACTGGCCGCCATTTGCAAAAGCAGCGCGTTTTTAGCCCCCTCAATGGGGATCGTGCCTGCCAGTTTTTGCTGCCCGGTAATGCGTAGTCTATCCACTCTTAAAAAGACTTTCCTTGATTCAACATTTTTAAGAGGCTGCTTTAACCTTGGGCAAAACCACCGATGCTTGCTGGTCCATGTACTTGCCTTTGCGATCTTTGTATGACACCTCGCACGCATCATTCGCCTTTAAAAACAAAAACTGACAGGCGCCCTCAAACGCATAAATCTTGGCCGGCAAGGGCGTGGTGTTTGAAAACTCAAGCGTCACATACCCCTCCCACTCGGCCTCAAGGGGTGTAACATTCACGATAATGCCGCAACGCGCATACGTTGACTTGCCCAGGCAAATCACCAAAACGTCACGGGGAATTTTAAAACGCTCAACCGTACGGCCCAACGCAAAGCTGTTGGGTGGGATGATGCATTCGGGACCTTTGCGATCGACAAAGCCGTCTTCGTTAAAGTTTTTGGGATCCACCAAAGCGTTGTTGATGTTGGTAAAAACCTTAAACTCGTCAGCGACCCTGGCATCGTACCCATGGGATGACAGACCATAAGAAATCTTGCCTTCACTGACCTGACGTTCAACAAACGGGTCAATCAAACCGTTTTTGGCCGCAGCTTTTATCCATGTGTCATTTAAAATTGGCATCGTCGCTTTCTATCACATTGAAATGATGCGTCATCATAAACCATCTTTTGAACTTTTAAAAGCAGCCTTTTGAGCGTTGCGCCACAAGCCCATCATCGCTTATAACACCCATCACACGTCCGATGTATTGCGCTCTGCAGACGCTGCATGCTTTCAAACCGTCCTTGCACACGCTTAAAAAAGCAGAACAGCCACCACAAGGCAAAATGCCTTCACAATAATGAAACAGAGGCTAGCACCTTCCCGATGACGGCCAGAATGTCATTGCGAGGAGAAACCTTGTTTCGACGCGGCAATCCATGTGTACTTTGGCCGCTTTAGTTCCTTGTAAGTGGATCGCCGCAGACTGCGCCTTCGCGATGACGGTCACGTTTGCAAGATATAAATGCACAAATGACGCATAAAAAAAAGAGACCCAACAATTTGGGTCTCTTTTGTGTTTCTACAGGGTTTTAAACCCCAAAAAACGGCTTTTTAAAGGTGGAAAGCAACTTTAATGCGCGCGGTGCTAAAGTTTGCTTTGCCGCCATTCTTCTTGCAATCAGCGGTTTGCATAAACTCAAAGCCCAAAACCATTTGAGGGGCAAGCTTTGTATCAATACCCACACCATAGGCAAAGCCAGAGAAGGTGGTATCTTCAATTTTGTTCATCGCATAACCCAAGCGCAGGTAAGGAAGCGCTACTTTATTAAGGTCCATACCAAAACGCAAAGCTAAATCAGCACTGCTTTTGTACTTTGTCGTCTTTCCGTTGACTTTTGTTTCGACAAAAGGCATTGTGTAGTTACCGTCAACACCCACAAAGAAGCCCGAAAAAACCATACCATAGCCAAGATACAGTCCCAGAGAGAAACCACTATCTGTTAAATACGAATCGGTCACTGCTGCAAGCTGATCAACTGTAAAGTTTGCGCGAGACATACCCAACAAGCCACCTACTTGAAAGCCGGTGAACTGTGCGGGGTCAGCTTTTGCAACAGAAGCTGCGCTTGCAAGGCACAAACCTGTAATGCCAAGAATTTTTAATGTTTTCATAAAGTAAAACTCCTTTTCGTTTGAACAGACGCTATCGCTTGCCAATAAAAATGACAACAAAACAAATAAATAAAAAACAACGTTTTACAAAATGTGTGGCATTTATATCACTTAATTATTTGAAAAAATGTAAAACAATCAATACAAACAGATCAGCACAGAACATCGTCATGACTGGATTGCCACGTCGGTATAAATTCTTCCTCGTCATGACAGTTTGGGAGAATGCCACGTCAAGACCAAATGCGTTGCGGCCCTTACGAATTAAGAGCAGTTTGGTGATCTATTTTTTAAAAAAATCTATACCACCGCCCTTTTTATCTGTTTTTTGAAGCCATCAAGTCATTTTTTAATCTTTTTTTACATCTGTCGCTTAGGATACAAAAAGCCAAAGAGAGAAGACACATTCTGGTAGCATACTGTTCTATGAAAAAAGCATACGTTGGGCAGCAGGCCACTGACCTTTTTAACACCGCACTTCTTGCAAAAAGGCGTTTTGATGTCAAACCCACCTTTAAAAGCGATGTCTTTCGCCTCATCGCTCAAAGACTGTGCACACGCCTTGATCTTTTAAAAGTGCCGTTTCACAACGCGCTTGATTTATCACCCTATCAAACGCCAGGGCTGGCTTCCTTTTTAAAAACACAAAGGCCTCAGCTAACCATTCAACGCTTTTATGATGAAAACCTTGCAGCAGCGCAGCAGATTGCGCGATGTGAGGCCGCGCTGTCCGATGCGCCTTTTTTTGGTGAAAAAGCGTTTGATCTGATTGTAAGCCCCCTTGATTTACACTGGTCTAACCAACCCACTGCCTATTTAAGCGCTATTCATCACGCTCTGAAACCAGGGGGGCTTTTTATCACAAGCTTCTGGGGAGGCAACACACTGATTGAGCTGCGTCATGTGCTGGGCGAGCTTGACTTTGCGCACAGCGGCCACATCACACAACGCATTATACCGATGATGCGCCTGCAAGATGCGGCCAGTCTGCTTTATCAGCTGCCGTTTCACCTGCCTGTAGCCGATCACGACACGCTGACATTTTGCTATCAAAGCATCAAAAGCCTTTGCAGGCATCTTCAAGAAACAGGCGAAGGCAATGCATTGATGCAGGCCCACCAACCTGTGGGACAAAAAGATTTTTGGCAAAAAGCCGAAGCGCACTATCGCAAAACTTATGTGAATGTGCGCGCTTTTAAAAAGACGGCCAACGCGTGCTGCCTGCAAGATTTGCCAGCCACCTTTTGCCTTATCACACTGGCAGGCTGGCGTGATGGGCCGGGCATTCCACGGGCCCTTAACCGAGGCAGCGCCACCCATCACTTGGGCAAAGCATTAAACAACCTATCTTTTGCCAACGGCACGCCGTCATCTTTGTGCGCGCACCAACGTCTTGGCGCCCTGATTGCTTAGGGCATCAAAGGCTCTGCGTTTTGTTTGGCGTGTTTTGAGCGCAACAGCCTCTGACTCAAAACGCTTAAACCCCGCGTCAATCATGACTGTTTTGTAAAATCAATTTCAGACTCTTGATTTGGATCAATGCTGATGTCGGTTTGCACCCCGCTGCCTTGTCTTTCAGCCCCCGTTACACGCCCCGCGTCGTCTAATGCTCTTTGTCTGCTTTCCTCTCTTTGTGCATCTCTTTGCGCCCTAGACAGTTTTGCTTTCGGATCACTTTTTGAAGAAACGCCTGACGACCTCGAGTCATAATCAGACTCATTACCTGACTCACCACCACTTAACAGCTCCCGAGACGTTTTTGAACGACTTGTGTGAGATGTGCTAGAACCTACACCAATGCTGTGGGACCCAGAGTGCGTTGTCGGTTTTACAACGGCAACAGGATTACTGCCAGAATAATGGGAGGACGAAGCTGGCTGCGCGTGCGAAGAAACTGGCTTCACAACACCCGAGGCAGCTGGGCTTTTGCCCGCCGGCGCCTTGTCACTGTCTACCTTTGGGTCAGCCTGTGCTCCATCGGCGCTACTGCTCATTGCTCTGGTTTTTTTTTTTCATCCTTGTCAGCCAGCGTCTTTGCCTCATCATAATCAGGCAATCCGGTCGCTTTGCCATACGACGGAGGATGATCACCGCTGGCGCTTGTGCTTTCAAGCGGCAAATCACCGCCCAGCTGTTGAACTTTCGCCTCTTGTGCTTCCAGTTTCTGTCTCCGCCTTCTAAGCTCTCTTTCCTCCGGTTTCAATTGTTTGAGGTCTTTTCTTGTCTTGGATGCGGCCATTTCTGCCTCATAACGTTTAGCCGAATGCTTGTTAGAATGCAACATCACAACCTCGCTTCTAGAAAGCCCTTTATTGTCAAGCTTTTTCAAATCGTCTGCAGTAAGCTGTTCCTTCGCGAGAAGCTGTTTATCTTCTGCAGTAAATTTTGCACGACTCTCTAGTTTGGCAATATCTTTTTGCTTGGCTTTAAGGCGCTTTTTATCTGCGCTTTTTGTGACTTTTCCCTTTACCTTAGAAGCGCCTCGTTTGCCTTTATCCCAAAGTTTTTGCGCTTTATTGCGCTTTTTAAGCTTTTTCTCTGAGTCTGACACATAAGGGTTGGTACGATCATCTAAACTCTTGGCGCCATGAACCGGAAAACTAAGTGACCCCAAAGCACAACACAACAAACAAGTCATACGCAGGGAAGAAGCAATTTTTTTAGCTTTTATCATCAGGGCGCTCATCTTACAAAACTGTTGCCCTTTAAAAAGCAAAAAGGATGCCAATCCTTTTTCAAGAAACACAAAGCGTTTAACCTGAGACATTGTTAGGGTTTTTCTGCGATAACGTCTTGAGGCACGCCTTGAAGTGCTTTACGGTATCAAAGAAGGTTCAGCAACAAACATGCAAACACCCATGATCACAAAACCAAAAGCTTTGTCAGCACGCCGTGTTTTGGTGCTTAAGGGCGGCTGGTCTGCCGAGCGCGAGGTCTCGATTCAAAGCGGCATTAACGTTGTAAAAGCGCTTTTAAAGCTGGGCCACCATGTTGAAACGTTTGATCCAAAGCCTAACCTTTTGCATCTGGCGGGCGGCATCGCCAACAGCTTTCAGGGCAAAGGGCCTGACGTTATTTTTAATATTTTGCACGGCAAAGATGTTGAAGACGGCTTGCTGCAAGGCGCGCTTGAGCTTTCGGGTATTCCCTACACCTTTTCGGGCGTTTTAGCATCAGCCCTTGCGATGAATAAGCCTGTGACGCGCAAATTAGTTGAAAGTGTCGGCGTTTTGGTGCCGCGGGGTGCGGTGTTGTCACTGAACGATTACCGAGCGTCACCTTGGGACCATTACCCCCATGTTTTAAAACCGCTTGATGAAGGGTCAAGCGTTGGTGTTTCAATTATTAAAGATGAGGCCGACTTTAAGGCAGCGCTGCAAACCTGGCACTATGGTGATCAGGTGCTGGTTGAAGATTATATTAAGGGACGCGAAATTCACGTTGCCGTCTTTGGTGGCACCGCCATGGGCTGTGTTGAGCTTTTATATGACAGCACGTTTTTCTCGTATGAAGCTAAATATACGCAAGGGTATACAAAGCACTTGATCCCGCCGCCTGATCTGCCCAAAGAGGTTTCAGACACCCTGCACACTTATGCTGAACTGGCGCACAACACCCTTGGATGCCGTGGCGTTACGCGATCTGACCTGATTTATGACCCAAGCGCGCCCAAAGGACAGCAGGTCTTCTTTCTTGAGATCAATCCGCAACCGGGCATGACAAGTGGATCCCTTGTGCCAGACATCGCCAAGGTTTATGGTTGGTCTTATGAAGATATTGTTGCCTTCTTAGTGGCCGAAGCCCTGTCTTATGAAACGTGCACGCTTAAAAAAGCCAGAGAGGCGCGCCTATAATGCGCGCGAGAAAAGGCGCAACGGCCGCAACTGGGGTCTGTTTTGCCTTGCCCTGCTAATGCTGACCACCATCACCTTTGTCACTGTGCGTTATGGTCCGCCTCTTTACCAAAAACTGTGGACCTATGCTGATCACTTGTGTGTGATTAAAGACCTCACCATCAAAGGCACTGTCAAAACAAAGCCACAAGCAATTCTGCAAGCAACCGGCCTTTATAAGGGGCTGCCGCTGCGGTTGGTGAATGTGCAGGCGGTGCAACAAAAGCTTATACAACTGCCATGGATTGCGCAGGCTTCTGTAAAACGTGCATGGCCCTGGCAAGTAACGGTGCAAGTACGCGAACGCACACCTGCGGCACTGTGGCAGCATCACAACCAGCGTTATCTGCTGGACACTGATGGCAAAATCATTGATGTGCCTGTTCGCGCCCAAAGTGGCCTTGTGTTGCTTGTGGGTGAAAACGCGCCACACAAAGGCCCTGCTTTCTTAAAGGCGCTTAAAGCGCACTGCCCCTCTTTGATGGCGCACCTTGATATGGCGCACCTGATGCCCTCGGGCCGTTGGGACCTTTATCTGAAAAATGACGACGCCGCAAAGAGTGCTTTACGCCTGCAACTGCCGCGCGACAACTTTGCGCAGGCGTTAAGGCGGTTTGTTGTTTTTAAAGCACAGAAGGTAAACGCCAAGCATACCTTTAAAAACGTTGACCTAAGACTGCCGCACCGCATTCTTGTCACGCACCATACCCCACCAACCGCTGCACGACGCTAGGTGCCACGTCACTTTGGTCGTCATCGCGAACGGACAAAGCCCTCATCGTCATCGCAAAGGCGCACAGCGCCTGCGGCGATCCACTTGCAAGATACTTCAGCAGCTAAGGCACACTGGACTGCCGCGTCGAAACAAAAGTTTCTCTTCGCAATGACAATTTAGGTGCATGCCACGCCGAAAATTAGTGTCTTCTTGCAATGACAGTTTAAGCAACGCGCCGTTTATGCGCTGGGTGTCATGATCACAGGAAAGGTAAAGTGAACGCGCCGTTCGCCCAGCTGCATGAAACCACTGACTTCAATCACAATGGCGGCTTTTTTTTGGTCGTGCTCGAAAAAAGTCACCTCGGGGCTTTTAAGACGCGGCTCGTAAAGACGCAGCAAGTGACAGATTTTTTCTTTCATGATCGGCTGGTTGCTAAGATCCTGTTTAGAAAAATCATCCAGACCAAAGGCATAAGGATACGTGCTGTCACGCATCGCATCATCTTCGTCCAATGGATAGGCAAGCCGCGTGTTTAAAATGCGTGAGGCTTCTTTAGCGATTGACTCTTTAAGGCCGTCTTCATCCAGGCGTGTGGTGGCCCCTTCTGCGATTCGATCAAACAAGGGCGCCAGATATTGTTTTTTTGTTTTTTTAAGTGTTGCGCTCACGTCATGCATCTCCTTGCGCCTTTAAAAGGGCTTCTTCCAGTGCTTTTTGGGTTAAAACTTCGGGCAGCACAAGACCCTCTTTTGCATTGGGCCCAAAAACAACATTAAACGGAATCCCCGCCTTACCAAACCGCTTTAAAAACGCCAGTATTTTCGCCTCGGCAGCAGAGGACGCCTTTTCGCCTTGCGCGCGCGTCCAGTCCCCTCGCATACACACCACAGAAGGGTGGCTTAGACTTTGCTTCACATAGCGGTTTTCCAACACCATGGTTTTATTAAACTGGCACAACAGGCACCAAACTGCTGTGATATCAACAAAAACCGTTTTTCCCGCTTGCACAAGGGCGGGAATTTTGTCGGGCTCAAAAGCTTTGAAAAGATCCTCTGCCTGTGCTGACAAGCTTTCGGCAGGCTTTTGAAATAACAAAGGCTGCCACAAAGGTGCTGCACCTAAGCACAGCATCCACAGCAACATGCTGGCTTTGAAAAGATTCTTTTTTAAAATGCCGTGACCGTACTGCCGCACAACCAAAAGACACCAGCCCAAACTGGCCACACCCAGCAACAAGGCAAAAGCGATCCATCCAAAAGGTGCCGTTAAAAGGTACGTCAGCCACAGCAACGTGCCCACTAACAAAAGACTTAAAACGCGCCGCAGCCACAAAAGCCACGCACCAGGCTTTGGCAAGCGCAAGTGGTGCGACGGAATCATGGCAGCCAACCAGTAAGGCGCAGAGAAACCAGCTGCAAGGCACGCAAACACAAGGAAGATGTGAAAGGCATCTTGCGACAACGCAAACCCAACCGCTGTTCCCACAAACGGCGCAGTGCAAGGTGTTGCAAGCAAGACCGATAGCACGCCTGTGAAAAAAGCACGCGAGCGCATCACAAGCGATGAGGTCGACGTTTGCACAATGTGGGGCAAGGCAATATCAAAAAGCTCCCACACATTGGCGGTAAAAAGCGTCACCAGCACCACCATGCTGCTTAAAAAATAGGGATTTTGAAAATGCAGCCCCCAACCTACCGATGCACCCAAGAGCTTTAAAATAATGGCCCCCAACGCCAACAGCATAAAAGCTGTAAAAATACCAAGAACGGTCATCCACAGCTCGATAACGGGAAAAAAACCACGCGGACACGCTTTTTTGGTAAAAACCAGAAGTTTGACGCCCAAAACGGGCAACACGCAAGGCATAAAGTTCAGCATAACGCCTCCCAAAAAGGCGAACAGCAAAATCCATAAAGACAGTGCGCACCCACCCACCGCATCACATGACTGAATATCAACGCCCCTTTCTGTCGAACGCACACGGTAAGCAAACGGCAAAGACACCAGCCTGCATTCAACCTCTGAACACGCCGCAGCCTCAAGCGCACCTTTGATCACTAATCCATCGGTCACCAGCTTGGGATTGATCTCTAGCGTTAAGGGCACCTCTTTCGTATAAAACGGCACACGCATGCCCGATTTTTCACCCCACACAGGCTGTGGCCAATGCACTTTGATGGCAGGCTCTGTGGCTTCTTCTGAGAGAGACGCAGAGATGGGATCAGTAAATTTCAGGCGCGCAGGCTCAACCCACGAAGTGCCCCTGCCATAAACATGCCACCCCTTTGCAAGAGAGAGAGCGCCTTTGAGGATGAGCTTTTTTTCTTGAGGCACCCAAAAGCCATCGGTTAGCTGAAAGCGCAGGATCGTACTGCCAGCGAACGCAGCCTCTTTTGCGGCCGCCAGTTCTGTGCCTTGGACACCCACCAACAACAGGCCTACAACAAGCATCTTTTGAAAGGCCATCAATAGGTTTTTAAAGCGAAAGGCAGCCAGCGTTAAAAAAAAATGATATACAAAACAGTGCTTTGTGAGTATAACTTTGGACCACTGCACCTTCTTTTTTTCCCCCCTTTGCAAGGATTTGTTAGCATATCATGACTGACAATAGGATCAACACTTAAAGATAGAAGAAAGCTTCTTGGTATGGATGTCCCGCGCCTCTCTTCCCTCAAGGGGTATTTGCTTGTCGGCGCCCCGCATGTTGATCATGCCCCTTTTCAACAAACCGTTATCTTTTTGTTTGCACACGACAGCAGCGGCGCCATGGGCATTTGCATTAATCATGTTTTTGATCAAACCACCTTAGATTCTTTCGTCAGTGAAGCAGATGAAAAAATCCATCAGCAGCTTAACCCCTTAACCCTTTTTGATGGTGGTCCCATTGAAAATGATCGTGGTTTTATTATTCACACGCCTGAATATAAGCATCAGCAATCTGTTGAAGTAGGAAACGCCTTTTTGGTCACAAACACAGCGCACTTCATGCCGCAAGAGACGGAAGAGCCCAAACACTTTCTATTTGCACTTGGCTATACAGCCTGGCAAAAGGATGCGCTTGAAGAAGAGATACAACATAACTTGTGGATGTTAATCCCCGCAACACACCACTTGCTTTTTGAAACAACGCCCGCACAAAAATGGCCCCTAGCCTTGCACAAAATGGGCATTACAGCCCCACACCTTATCCAAAAAGCAGGCCACGCTTGACGTCACCCAAGACCTTGCGCGTTACAAAAAACGCTTCAACAACAAAAGCGGCACAGCCTGCAAGGCGCCCCAAGATAACGCCGCCAACAAAGCGACCAGCGTCTTTTTAAAAAGCAACACCTTTTGATACAGACCTTTTTTTTGCAAAAACGATGCACAACGTTCGGCTTGCAAGCTGACAACTTTAAGAAGCGGCTTCGATTCAAAGTTTTGCTTGCGCGCCCCAAAGGGCAAGGAGGACAAATGCACTTTGAATAACATTTTCTTTGATGTTTGAAAACTGCTTTGTCTTCTGCCTAAAAAGGCACGTGCTTTTTGGCCATAATTCTGTAACCTTGGCTTCACCACGGTTGTGTACACATCATAAACAAGACTTTTTTTGTCACTTTTGGGCTCAGCGCGCACGCCCTCTAAATCGCCGTAAAAACGCCTGCGACGTTGTCTTACAGGTGGGTGCGCCACAGCCACCCTTTTCAAAGACCGCAGCGTTTCTACAGGGGCTTGTTGTTTTTTAGGGGGCTGGGACAAGCCAAAAAAACTGCCATCAAGGGCATGGGGCAACATAACGTGCGCCACATCTGTTGACTGCTTTGTGGGCCGTGTGTTCATCACACGCGCAACAGGCACATCCAAACTGGGGGCCACCACAGGCACACGCATCATTTGTTTTGCCGTATCACACACAAGAGTTTTGGAAAACTCCTTTTCTAAAGTTGAAGGTGTTGACGTTCTTGGCAAAGCTTCTTTCCGACGATGCGGCAAAGGTTTAGCCATTTGCGGCTGTAAAAATGGCGCTGGTACTTGTTGGGCGTTCAATCTTTTTTTGATGACAGTCTCCTTCACCAACTTACCATCGGATAAAACCTCCGCCTTCTTAATCTGAGGAGGCTTGATCTGATCGGCAAAACTGAAGAGAGGATCTTTTTCTATCGTGATTTTAAGATCTAAAAAGTTTGGCCGCGCACCAAGCGATCGACTGCGTGGACGCATCCCTTTCCAAGGATCGGCTAAGATAAAGGGAGCTGCAACCGACAAATCCAGCTCTCGCGTTTCAGCATATTGCATCCGCTGCACCACATCCCCTCGACAAGGTTTTTGTATGACGGGTTTTTTGTTCTCAGCAGATGTTGAGACGCTTTTTTGTGACCAAGATTGTCGTTTTGTTTGAGAGGAAAGATTTATTGACAAGGGCGACGGCCCAGGATTGGCCGACTCCTCACCCATCATCTTGTCCCAATCGGTCTCAATAGCAGAGCGTGTTGGAGAGTTCGGGAAGAACGTTCGATCTTGCTCATCACAAGCTGGACTAGAGGCAAGCAAAAAAAGAAGAAGGTACATAAAGCTAAAATTACCGCTTTTTTTGCTACAATACATAAAAAATAGATAATTTAAACATTATTTATTGCAAAATAAAAACACATCAGATCAAGTACGCTTTTTCATAACGCCTTTTGTTGCCTTTTCATTTCATCTTGTCTTATATTGCGCACTTTTGACGCGCTCTCTTCAATGCTCTAAAAACCGGCTAGAGCGCGGCCTGCTCTTGTGCAAAAGGGGTGGTGTGTGCTATGAAATCGAAAGGAAGTAAATGTGGGGAACACAAGACGTCTATGGACATGCGCACCTTGACAAGAAAGCCGCAAAGCCTTGTGGTCTCTCATTATGCTGCCGCATTTCGCACACTTGCACTTGGCGAACAACAGACTGTCTTGCAGTCTTTAAGGCAACTTTTGGCGCTTTTTAAAACGCAACAGTCTTTGTGGCGCTTTTTGTGTTGTGGGCTTTCAAGACGATCGAAACATCTTATTTTTGAAGCACTTCTTAAAAAACAGGGCATTCATGACAAGGCTTCGCGTGCTTTTATTAGCCTTTTGGTGCAGAAAAATCGCCTTAATCTTTTAAGCGACCTTGTGGATCACTTGCTCTTGTGCCAAAAAGAAACAATCCGCGTTGTCTCGGCAACTAAAATATCAGACAAAGAGATTGATGGGTATCAGCAAGCTTTTGCAACGTTGACGACAAAAGCGCCTAACACGCCCAAAAAAGAACTGGTCATTGACAATACGGTTCAAAAGGATCTTTTAAGGGGTGTGGTGATCGTTTTTAGAACACTTGTGATTGACGCCTCTTTGAAAGGTAATCTTGAACGTTTTGTTCAAAAGGTTATTCATGAAACCCCTTTGTCCTCTTTGTCATCTCGTAAGGAGTTATAATGTCTTTAAATGCATCAGAAATTCTTTCTGTCCTGAAGGCACATATCACAAATTTTCAGAACACAACGGACGTTGCTGATGTTGGCCGCGTGTTGTCGCTGGGCGACGGCATTGCAACTATCTGGGGACTTGAGAACATTCAGTTTGGCGAGGTGGTCACATTTGAAAACAACCTGCAAGGGCTGGCCTTGAACCTAAATGAGGAAACCACCGACATCGTGGTTTTAGGCAATGCCAACACCCTTAAAGAAGGCGACACGGTTAAGCGCGCGCACAAGCTGATGATGGCCCCTCAGGGCATGGGCCTTTTGGGACGGGTTGTGAATGCCTTGGGCGTGCCCGTTGATGGCGGAGCCCCCCTTAAAGACGTGGTGATGGCCCCTGTTGAGCAAAAAGCGCCCGGCATTATTGAGCGCCAATCTGTTACAGAGCCCCTGCAAACAGGCCTTATGGCTGTGGATGCCTTGGTGCCCATTGGTCGCGGCCAGCGCGAGCTGATCATTGGCGACAGACAAACAGGCAAGACGGCTGTGGCCATTGATGCCATTTTGAACCAAAAGCGCACTTTTGAGGCCCAGTCAGGCACCGAACCCGTTTATTGTATTTATGTGGGCATCGGACAAAAGCAGTCAACCATCGCGCACCTTGTGCAAACGCTTAAAGAGCACGGCGCCATGGATTACACGACAGTGGTCACGGCCAACGCCTCAGATCCGGCACCCTTACAGTTTTTGGCCCCTTACGTTGGCTGCACCATGGGTGAGTATTTTAGAGATCATGGCAAGCACGCGCTGATCATTTATGACGATCTTTCAAAGCACGCTGTGGCCTATCGCCAAATGTCGTTGCTGCTGAAAAGGCCGCCGGGGCGTGAAGCCTATCCAGGTGACGTCTTTTACCTACATGCACGCCTTTTAGAGCGCGCCGGGCAAATGAGTAACGCTGTCGGTGGCGGCTCGCTCACGGCCCTGCCGATTATTGAAACGCAGGCAGGTGACACATCGGCCTATATTCCCACAAACGTGATTTCGATCACGGATGGCCAGATCATTTTAGACTCAAAGCTTTTTAACGCCGGCATACGCCCGGCGATTAATGTGGGTGCATCGGTCTCACGCGTAGGCTCGGCCGCACAACAAAAAGCCATGAAACAAGTGGCCGGCACCTTAAAACTTGACCTGGCACAGTACAAAGAGGTGCAGGCGTTTGCGCAATTTGCCTCGGACCTTGAAGCATCGTCGCAACAACTTTTAACCCGCGGCAACGCCCTGACCTCTTTGCTAAAACAGCCGCAATATGCACCCCTTGCCCTTGAAGAGCAGGTGGCGCTGCTGTTTGTAGGTACAAAGGGCTATCTTGATACCATGGATCCCAAAGCTTTTGAGCGCTTTTCAGAGGAGTTTTTGTTGTCACTGCGCAAAGACAAAGCCAAGATTCTGTCAACCATTGCGCAAGAAAAGAAGCTGTCGCCTGAAACCGAGAAAAAGCTGACGCAGTTTGTTGACAGCTTTTTGAAGGGGTTTGTGTAACGCCGTGTCCACTTTACAAGCTTTGCTTCTTCGTCGCTCGACCATCGAGTCCACACAAAAAATGATGGGCGCTATGAAAGTGGTGGCGGCCACGCGCTTGAAAAAAACGCAAAAGGCCTTTGGTCACACACAAACACAACAAAAAAAATTGTTGAGCTTGCTTGCCGATGTCGCGATTGACCCAAGCTGCGGCTGCCTGCCTTTGTATGCCCGCAACGTGCTGGCAAAGCCGAAAAACGCGCAAACACGCCCTGGCAAAACGTCAGCCTTGAAGGCCCAACAAGTAAAGTCACTTGATGCAGAAAACGGGCTGCAGAACGCCCAACCCAAAGGACCGCTGATGTGGGTTGTTTTGGGTGCTGACAAAGGGCTGTGCGGTAGTTTTCACACACAGCTTTTGCGCACGGCCAAAGCGTATCAAGCCCTTTTAACTCATCCCCACAGCCTTTTGTATGTGTGGGGCATTAAAACGGCCAAAATGCTTGAAAAAAATGGCTTCAACGTGGCCTTTCAGAAACCTGTGGGCCGCACAGCTGCCCTTGAGCGCGTTCAAACAACGCTGCAAGCGGTCCAAACACATCCTCTCAAACCGACCCTTGGTTTTGTGTGGCTGCACTTTAGAACAGCTCTTGTTCAAACACCCCGCGTTGCCACACTGTCCGATTTGCTGGCCCCGCTGTTTCAAAACAAAAACAAACCCACGCTGGATGAAGCTAACGTGCTGGTTGAGCCAAGCGTTGATCTTTTTTTTACGCATTTTTTTAAGCTTTACACGGCGCAATATATTGTGTCGCTTTTTCTTGAGGCCTCGCTTAGCGAAGAAGGCGCGCGCATGGCCGCCATGGACAATGCCTCGCGCAACAGCGACGACATTTTAAAAGACATCACATTGCTTTATAATCGTACACGCCAAGCAATGATTACCAGAGAATTGATTGAAGTTGTTTCAGGAGCCAATGCGTTATGACCAAGTCAGCCCCCAAAACCCCAGCCAAAAAAGCTTTCAAAACCCAAACAAAAACTGAAACACCCTCAGAAAAAGGGGAAGCCAAAGCACAAAAGCAAAAAGACTTGGTGGGCTCGATTGTGCAAGTACAAGGCGCCGTTATTGACGTGGTTTTTGAAGGCAATGTGCCCGCTTTGCAAGATGCCTTGTCGATTGAGCGCCCCGATGAAACACCGCTGATTCTTGAAGTGGCGCAACATTTGGGCGAAGACAAGGTTCGTTGCATTGCCATGGACGCCAGCGAAGGGCTTGAGCGCGGCCAAAAAGTGACGCATTTAGGTGGCCCCATTCAGGTGCCTGTGGGGCCCCAAGTTTTGGGACGCATCTTTAACGTTGTGGGCGAACCCATTGATAAGCGCGGCCCCATCAAAACACAAAACACCTGGCCCATTCACCGTGATCCGCCAGCCTTTACCGATCAATCAACAGAAACCGAAATTCTGATCACCGGCATTAAAGTGGTCGACCTGCTTGCACCCTATTTGAAAGGTGGCAAAATTGGTCTTTTTGGCGGTGCCGGTGTGGGTAAAACCGTTTTGATTATGGAGCTGATCAATAACATTGCCAAGGCGCACGGTGGCTATTCGGTCTTTGCGGGTGTGGGCGAGCGCACGCGCGAGGGCAACGACTTGTACCACGAAATGATCGAAGCGGGCGTTATCAGTCTTGACGACGACACATCGAAAACGGCCCTGATTTATGGACAGATGAACGAGCCACCAGGCGCCCGCGCACGCGTTGCGCTGTCGGGCGTCACCGTTGCCGAGTACTTTCGCGAAAAAGAAGGCAAGGACGTCTTGTTTTTTATCGACAACATCTTTCGCTTTACACAGGCCGGCGCTGAAATCTCGGCTCTTTTAGGCCGCATCCCCTCTTCTGTGGGCTATCAGCCAACGCTGTCAACCGAAATGGGCGAACTGCAAGAGCGCATTACGTCAACCACCAAAGGCTCGATTACCAGTGTGCAGGCCATTTATGTACCCGCTGACGACTTAACAGACCCAGCGCCAGCGACCTCGTTTACACACCTTGACGCCACCACCGTTTTAAGCCGCCAGATTGCCAGCCTTGGTATTTATCCGGCGGTGGATCCGCTTGAATCATCATCGCGCATTTTGGATCCGCGTATTGTGGGCGACAAACATTATCAAGTGGCACAAGCGGTAAAAGCGGTTTTGCAAAAATACCAATCACTACAAGACATTATTGCCATCTTGGGTATTGAAGAGCTTTCGGAAGATGACAAGCTCACCGTTGCACGGGCGCGCAAAATTCAACGCTTTTTGTCGCAGCCTTTCCAAACGGCCGAAACGTTTACCGGCATGCCCGGTGTGTTGGTGGCGCTTGATGACACCATTTCTGGCTTTGAAAAAATTGTGAAGGGCGATGTAGACCACCTGCCAGAGGCCGCCTTTTATATGGTAGGCACCATCAAGGATGCCGAGGCCAAGGCCAAAGAGCTTGCAAAGGCATGACCAAAGCAGCGCCCCCACCAAAAACACTGCATTGCCACCTTTACACAGCCCAGCAAACGCTGGTGAGTGATGCGTTTGTGCGTGTTTCGTTTTCGGCTCTTGATGGCGTCATGACCCTTTTGCCCGGTCACGCACCCCTTTTAACAGTGCTGAAAAAGGGCTTGCTTTATTTGCACACCGCCGATGACGATGACAGCCTGATCTATAACGTTGGCGACGGCATTGCGCACATCACGCAAGATAAACTTGACCTTTTTACGCACGAGGCCTTTTTAAATGAGGACCCAGCGCCCGCCTTTAAACAAGACGCCCCTTATGTATGGGTTTAAGCACCAGCCACACCCTTTTCTTCAAAAACATTTTTGGGTCAGCAGTGCACTGATTTTGGGCGCAACCGTTTTGGTCAGTGCTTGCGGCATTGGCAGCCACGTGACCGGCGATACCGAGGCGCTTCAAGAAGACTATCCCGACATCAACACCGTTC
>JBAJNL010000018.1:0-27737 GCA_036881885.1 Holosporaceae bacterium | reverse complement strand
TCGGCGGCGGCTTGCTGTTCGTCCTCTCTTAAGGTGCGTTTGCCCGTTAAGAAAAAAATGGCCTCAGCCTCAATGCGTTTATTCAGCAGGTTTGCAAGACAATCTAAACGTCCCTGCATGGTCTGAAGGGTGGCGCCGTGTATCAAGATGGCATCTGCTTTATGTTGTACGGGATCAAGGGGCAGATACATGTTGAGCGTTTGAAAGAGAGGAAAAAACTGCGCGGGTGCCTGCTTGATGGCTTGCTGTACAGGGTTAATGCTGTCAATATCCCAGCGTTCTTTGCCACGGGCACGCAAAAGACAGGTTTGTCCCACGTGTTCGGCCCAGGCAGCCTCATTCGCAAAATCTTTTTTCAAGGGCAGTTCATCGGGATGATAAACAGTTTCACGCAGGATTTTGATGAGAGTGTCAAAAAAAATTTTTGTCGTAGCGCTTAACTTACCACTGCCTTCCAAAAAACGAATATTATAGGGGTTCACATCTTGAATGCGCGCACAAGCGGGTTGCACGATGCCAAGGCACAACAGTGCGGCACACAAAATGGCTTTAAGGGTTTGGGGCAGCTGGCGCACACTAAAAAGTAGATGTCGTCGCATGGTTCAAGAGCTCCATTAATTGTGGCTGTTCAAAGTATCTGGCAAGGTTTAGGGTATCTTGTTTCAGCATTGATGAAAAGCTGTGTGTAGCATTTTTCAAGTCATTCAAGTAGAAAAACAGTAAGGTTTTAGCTCAACATTTATCTTTTTTAGATCATTCGACCTTGTGCTGTGGGTGCAAAAGGATTATGAGAAAAGCATGAAGCGACAATACATCCTTTTTTTGTTGTGTGGTTTGTTGTGTTTGCTGATGGCAGGGCAAGGGGGGGTAGCGTCAGAAGAGGAAGGTGTGGCTGACGACAAAAAAAACGATCTTGCGTTGAAGCGCCAACAGATGGTGAGAGAGGCCCTTTTAAAGGCTGGCATTCAAGATCAGCGCGTTTTAAAGGCGATGGCCACGGTGCCAAGGCATGCCTTCGTTGCCAACGCGCTTTTAGAGAGCGCCTATGAGAATCACCCGCTGTCACTGTGTTGTGGTCAAACGATCTCGCAGCCCTTCATTGTGGCGTATATGATTGAGATGGCGAACCTTACACCCCAAAGCCGTGTGCTTGAAATTGGCACCGGTTGTGGTTACAACGCGGCGGTTTTAAGTCGCGTGTGCCGGCGCGTCTATTCGCTTGAAATTCATCAGGCATTGCATCAGCAAGCCAAACAAACGCTTTCCAGGTTGGGTTATCACAATATTGAGCTGGCCTTTAAAGATGGGGTGCGCGGATGGCCCGATGTCGCCCCTTTTGATGCCATTTTATCAACGGCAGCATCCACTTTTGTGCCCCAAAGTTGGCAGGATCAGTTAAAGGAAGGCGGCTGTTTGATTATGCCGCTTGAAGAAAGCGATGGCGAACAATATCTTTGGCGATTCACAAAGGTGCCCGGTGATCCGCCGGTGTTCAAAAAAGAAAAGCTGCTTGCTGTGCGCTTTGTGCCACTTTTGCGCGATGCAAAAACGGAAGGGGATGCCCAGTGACGATGCCAACCAAAAAAGTGCAACAAAAACCAATCCACGGCACGGCGGTGGTTAAAAATAAAGAAACGGCAGCGCCAGGGGTTTAATAGCCGAAGCGTTCTTGGCGTTTGCGATTGAGCTTACGAATGCGACGAATAGATTCTTCTTTCTTACGCAAACGCTTTTCAGATCCTTTTTCATGGTGACGCATAAGGCGCATTTTTCTGAAAAAACCATCGTTTTGTAACATCTTTTTCAACGTGCGTAATGCACGATCAACATCATTATCCCGAACAACAACTTGCACCTAAATAACCGACTCCTTTCGTCGTAAACCAAAGCTTTTTTTTAAGATTCTTATGGAAAGGTTAACATTCTTTTTATAAAACACAAGTCCTGCATTTTTTTTCAATAAAAAGAAAGACTTCTGTTTTTTCTTCAGTTTTTTTTATTCAAATCGCAACGCTTGATGTGGATTCAGGCGTGAGGCCCGAAGGGCTGGATAAAGGGATGACAAAAGGGTTAGAAAAAGTGTAAGCGTGGCAATGCTCACCACATCACTTGTTTCAATTTGTGAAGGCAATTGTGACAAAAAATAAAACTCGGCAGGAAACAGGCTGGCACCTGTGATTGATTCTAAGTATGCGCGCACGCTTTCAAGATGTGATGCAATAAAAACGCCCGATAGCACACCTAACAAAGTGCCGCCACATCCGACCGTGGCGCCCACGTATAAAAAGAGGCGCCCCACAAAAAAACGGCTTGCTCCCATCGCACGCAAAATGGCAATATCACGGGATTTTTCTTTAACTAACATCACAAGGCCCGCAACCACATTAAACGCGGCAATCATCACCATCAGTGTGAGGATCAAAAACATCACGTTGCGCTCAACTTGAATGACCGAAAAAAAGCTGGCATTGGCCTCTTGCCAATCAAGAAGGTGCAAATGGTGTTGCCTGGCCAGCGGTGCAAGCGCAGTGGTTGTATCCGTGACCTTTTCAGGGTCCTGCACAAAAACTTCAAAACCCGTGACGCGTTGCGGCATATAAAAAAAGGTTTGTGCTGCTTGCAGTGGCATAAACGCAAATGTTTGGTCGTACTCGTTCATGCCAAAATGAAACAGCCCTTTCACTTTAAATTTTTTAAAACGCGGAAAGGCCCCAAGTGCTGTTTCGGTGGCTTCAGAAGAAGCCAGCGTCAAGTCATCCCCTACAAAAATACCCAAACGCGAAGCCAGTTTATCCCCTAAAAAGACCACGTCGCCTTCAAAATCTTGGATGTTGCCTTGTGACAGGCTGGTGCCTAAGGCAGGGCGCTCTAAAAGGGCCTCACGCGTTATGCCATGCACTAAGGCACCGCGTACACGCCCGCCTGACATGGCCATGACTTGTTTTTCAATCAGTGGAAAAACATGCTGTGTGCCGTTTGTATTCTGCAGCGCTTGCAGCGTTTCTTGATAGGGCAAAGGGGGAGGCGCGGTGTAATAGGCGGCCACGTGGCCGTTCATGCCCAAGATGCGTGCAAGTAGTTGGGCCCTAAAGCCGTTCATGACCGACATCACCACAATCAGTGTGGCCACACCTAGCATAATGCCCACAAAGGCAAAGCCGGCGATGACCGAGATAAAGCTATCTTGACGCCCCAGTCTTACATACTTCAGTGTTAGCATCAGGGCAGGTGGCATCATGGGCTCCCGTTGGGTTTAGGTCTTGGTCACATCATGCAGATGATACAAGGTTTTGTGAATGGTGTCTGCCTTGTCAAAGGATGTATCAACCAAAAAGCGCAAGCGGGGTAAAAATTTCAGGGTGCACTGGCGTTTAAGCTCGTTTTGCAAAAAGGGTGCCTCGGCATTTAAAAGATCTGCCAGCACGTCGGCCGGCACCGTTTCTTGGCCAAGGGGCAGGCAATAGACCCGGGCATGGCGCAAATCACGGCTCATCTGAACCTCGCTGACTGTGATGCTGATTTCTGTTTTAAGCAGGGCGGTATCTTTGTCACCTGTCGTGTTTTTTTGCACCAGCGGAAAAGATGCTAAAAGGCGCGCCAAACCCACGCGTACCTCTTCAGCCACTTGCCTTTGCCGCCGTGAGGGACCGGCGCTTTTGTCACCTTCACCTAACTGTTTTGCGCCCAAAGGGCGTGCCGCTACCGCAAAAGACCCTTGAGATTTTTTTTCCATCCGCCGCCCTGTCACACCTTTAAAATTCTTCAACCAAACGCCTTCTTTCTTATACAAAAAATCCAAGATAAAAGAAATCCTTAGGGTGCAAAAAGCTGCCCTTGCAGATTTTTTTGTTTCGCTTTGTCTTACAACCAGACGTTGCCATGCAGGGGCCTTCCTCATAGAATGAACCAAAATGTATCTAAAAGCCGAGGTCTTTTGTGTCTTGTGTGACGCGTTTTGCCCCTTCACCCACGGGTGCTTTGCACTTAGGCGGTGCACGTACTGCCTTTTTTAACTGGCTTTTTGCGCAAAAGCATGGCGGGCAGTTTTTGCTGCGTGTTGAAGACACAGATAAGGCACGCTCGTCAAAAGAAGCTTTGTCATCTATTCTGGACGGCCTTGCGTGGCTTGGCTTGCAACACGAAGGCACGCCTTTTTTTCAGTCAAAACAGCAAGCGCGGCATCAAGAAGTGGCGCACCAGCTACTTAAAGCAGGCCATGCGTATTGGTGCGATGCGCCAGCGCAAGTGCCTGCGCATAAAAGAGGTGCGCCTTCGGTAGAGACGCAAGAGGGTGAGGCGGGTGCCAAAAAAACAGGTCCGGTTTTGCGCTTTAAAATCAAGCGCGATGGCACAACGGGCTTTCATGATTTAACTCAAGGCGCGGTGGGCGCCAAGGGTGACAGCTTGAACGATTTTGTTTTGTTGCGCAGCGATGGGTCGCCCACTTATATGCTGGCGGTGGTGGTTGATGACCATGACATGGGCATTACGCACGTGATACGAGGTGTTGATCATCTGACCAATGCTTATCACCAAGTGCAGCTTTATCAGGCGTTGGGGTGGAAACTGCCTTGTTTTGCGCATATTCCCCTGATTCACGGCCCTGATGGTGCCAAGCTTTCAAAGCGACATGGGGCGCTTGATATCAATGCCTACAAAGAAAGTGGCTTCTTAAAAGAGGCTATGTTGAACGCCCTGTTGCGCCTTGGCTGGGGCCACGGCGATCAAGAAATTTTTAGCACGCAACAGGCGATTGGCTTATTTGATCTTAAAGATGTGAGTCGCGCGCCGGCACGCTTTGATCCTAAAAAACTGCTGGCCCTTAATGGCCATTATATGCGTCAGATGACGCCAGAGGTTTTGCTAGAGGCGTTGCAACCTTTTATGAAAGAGACGCCGGACGAAGCCTTTAAGGGCCGTTTGCTTAAAGGTCTTCAGGCTCTTGCACAACGGGCGGAAACATTGCAAGAGTTGGCTCGCAAGGCGGCTATCTACCAAGACACACCGGTTGTGCTTGAAGAAAAGGCGGCAAAAATACTCACCTCGGCGGTGCTTGACACCCTGGCGCTGTATGTCAAAATGCTGAAGGCGCACACCGAATGGACGCACGAAGCGCTTGAAGCCGCAACGCGCGCCTTTGCAGCGCAGCAAGATGTGGGTTTGGGCAAAATTGCACAGCCTTTGCGTGCAGCGTTAACGGGCAGCACGGTCTCGCCGCCTTTGTTTGAGGTGATGGAAGTGTTGGGTCAAGACCTGACATGCCAACGCCTTGAGCACGTTCTGCCTTAGGTTTGCGCCCCGATAGCCGTGCTTTTTTGCGATGAAGAAAGCTTTGCCGGGGGATTGTTTGGTGGTACCCCTTCCATTCACCAGTGCAGTGCTTTAAACTTGAGTTCTCTTAAGACGATTGAGGGCTTTTGTGACCAGTACGACAACGCCACACGATACAATTGACACGCTGACCCTTCGCGTTGCCGAGCATTTGCAAAGTGACGATTTTGAAGCGGCAGCGGCTTTGATCGCCCCGTTGCATCCTGGTGATTTGGCTCATGTTATTCAGTATCTGCCGCCGTCGCTGCGGGCGCTTTTGATCTCGAAACTTTACGAACACGTGCCCAGCAACGTTTTTTCGTATCTTGATGAAAGCGTGCGCGAAGAGCTTCTGCCCCTTTTGCCACCCAAAGCCCTTGCACAGCTGGTGGGACGCCTTGCAAGCGATGATGCGTTATCGCTTTTGGATGACCTGTCGCATCCTCAAAAGACAGCCGTTTTGCACTCGATCAGCCATCAAAAGCGCCAGCGTTATGAGGTGTTGCAAAACTATCCCAAAGACACCGCCGCTCGCTTGATGCAGGCCGAAATGATTGTGGTGCCCGTGACCTGGACGGCCAAAAAGGCCTTAAGCTATATCACCACGAATAAACAAACACCGCGCAATGTGTACGAGATCTTTTTGGTGACTGATGATTGGCAGCTTGTGGGGATTGTTTTGTTGGCTGATCTGATGCGCGCGGCACAAAATACACCGCTTAAAAATCTGATGAATGAAGAAACCTATGCCGTGGACGCGCTTGAGACGCAAGAAAACATCGTGCGGCACTTTCAGCGCTATTCTTTGATATCAGCGCCTGTGGTGGATAAAAAAAACCATCTTTTGGGCATTATTACCGCTGATGATGTGTTGTCTGTGCTTGATAAAGAAGCCGAAGAAGACATTATGCACTTAGGCGGCGTGGGCGCCTCTGACTTTTATGCGCCTGTTCTGTCAACCACGCTGGCGCGCTTTCAGTGGCTTTTGATTACCTTTTTGAACACGTTGTTGGCATCAGCGGTGATTTCGCAATTTCAAATGGTGCTTGAAAAAAAGGTGGCGCTTGCTATTTTAATGCCCATTGTGGCCGCCATGGGTGGCAATGCAGGTACACAAGTGGTCACGGTTGTGGTGCGCGCTCTTGCCACGCAAGAGCTTGGTGTTTTAAACATGGGGCGCACGCTTGTCAAATCGCTGGCTGTCTCGATTTTGAATGGGTTTTTGTTTGCCATCATACTGTCCGCCATTGCGATTGTGTGGTTTGGTGACTGGTCTCTTGGGCTTGTGCTGGGCAGCGCCTTGTTGCTGAACATGGTGTGGGCCGGTGTGGCGGGCACGCTGCTGCCCATTTTGGTGAGCCATATGAACCTTGATCCTGCCTTAAGTGCGGGGCCCATTTTAACCACCACCACTGATGTGTTGGGTTTTTCAATCTTTTTGGGCCTGGCCAAGATGTTTGTGCTTTAGGGCGAAGGCGCGCGTAAAACGTTTAGGCGTTGCGGTGCTCTAGATATCCAAGGGCTACAAGATAGTCTAAAATAAAATTTCCGCTTAGATCTGCGCTGAATTTTTTATGCAAAATCCAACCTGCTGTGCGCATATCTTCTTCGGTCATGGTTTTCCATGGCGCAAAAAGCTGGGCCGAGGCGATGACCGCATTGGTATCGGGCTCAGTATCGAGATCAGCCAGGTAGGCGTATTTTTTAATGAGAGGCTGAAGGAGTTCAACAATTCTTTGAGGATTATAGGCATTGAGAAAGCCACGGATTTCTGTCTGATTAAAATGGCTTTTTAAAGTGCCACCGGTAAAAAGCATTTTAAAAAGGGTTTCATCAGGTAAAAGGCTTAAAAAGTCAGGGTTGTTGTGAGGGCTCTCTTCATCCACAAGTGGCGTGAGAAGTTGCCCGTGCGCAAGAGATAAAAAATCCGCACTGCAATGCCGGCTATAAAGTTGGTAGTCAGCTCTCCATCTGTTAGGTGCAAACTGTGGTACAGAGGAAGCCGCCAAGCTTTCATCCACACCTGTTTTACCAAGTGGTGTTTGCTGTTGGTGATCAAAAAGTGTACCAGCGGCCATATCGACGAAGCTTGCTCTTAGGCGTGCAAGGTGGAGGGCAATCTTGCTGGGTGCAGACAACGGCTGTGCAAAACACAGATACTGCGCGATGTGTTGAATGATTTTATCAATATCACCATGCGGGACTTTAAGGTGAAAAAGGGCAGATTGGCTTTCAAGATCGGCGGGTTGCATATCGTCACACAGCAAAAAGAGAAGTTGTCGCAGCGTGTTTTGTTGTGTGGGTGTGCATCCAACATTGGGTCCTGTCTTCACATTGCCGTTGTCAAAAAACTGGGTCAATGTGTCCTTCAGTGTTGCAAGTTTTCTCGCTCTTCTAGCATCACGTGGGGGGGTGCCGTTTTGTGCAATGGCCGCACCAAGCGAGTCAAAAGTTCTTTGCTTTAGCGCTTCATAGGTTTCGTCTGTGATTGTGTCGCCGGCGATGCGCTGTGCCAGTGGCGTTCTGTCAATCAAAGGGTCATGCAATACAAAATCCCAATTCACCCGATAATGATCGGCGGCCGAAAGCGAATCGCCTGCTTTTAATTTGGTTTTATAGGCTTCGTCGTCTCGTTTGGTCCATTCTTGCAGCGCCGCTAAAAACCAACGTGTTTTGTTGGCGTGATCAGGATCGTGATCGGCCAGGTTTTTACTTGCAGCCTCGCGTGCTTTTTGACGATCTTTAAAACGTGCTTTGGCTTCTTCATGCAAGGCCTCCATCCTAAGCTCAAGCGGTGGCTGTTTTGCTGAAAAGGCATGGTGTTTATGAAAGCTTTTGACAGGCCTAGCAGATGTTGTTTTGGCTGGTTTCTGCTGTGCGCGGGCTTGTGGTGGATTGTCGCTTGCGTCTTCAGGTCCCGCAACGGCACCCAAAAACGGCGCACCCAAAACAAGACACGTAATGAACAGATAGCATGAACGCATAAGATACCTCCTGCGCTCAGTATTGTCAAAAATGCCAATAAAATCAATAAGATATCGTTTTTAAGAGTGTGCTTTATGGGTAAAGGCGGCGGCGTTTTGGTGGTTTGGGTTGCGCAGGTTTCATGTGTTGGGTGTGCGCGCCGGCATCATGTGGGCGTCTTAGATTCGGTGACAAAGGAATGTGAGCGTCGGCACTGTAAAAAGGCAAGAATTGCTGCCAAGGCACGCGCTCTAAGTGTTTTGGAAGCGCGTTACCAGTTTGCGTGTGTTGGCCAGCACCATGAGGACGTTTGACGCCACGCTGTTGTGGTTGTGCACGCGCAGGGTTTTTTTGATGGGGCGGTACAGGAATGTGTGCCTTGGGATTATAAAGAGGTAGAAAGTCCCCCAAGGGCACCCGCTCTAAGTCTTTTGGAAGCCCGTTACCGGTTTGCATATGTGCACCGGTGTGTGTTGATTTTGCTTGTGGTTTTGCAGGCTGGTGCGCTTCTTTTGTGTGTGTCCCAGAAGGCATTTGTGATGCTTGTTTCTGTTGTTCTATGTACAGTTTTTTAATGTATTTGAACTGCCGTTCAGAAATACCAAAGTCGAAAGCTGCTTCTTGCCTTGTTCGACGTTGCAACCAATGTTTGTTGCGGCCGTACTGCTGAAGCAATTCTTTCCTTTGTGTTGGCGTAAGGTACAGAGAAATGGCATCGCCGCCATAGATTTTTCGGAAATGAGCTAGACCCTGTTCTGAAATATGGTATTTTTTTGCAATATCAGCAGTACGCATTCTACCTGCTTTGAGGTCGGCCTTCAGGCTCTCCTTCACCTTATCGCTTAAAGCTTTGTAGTCTCTTATCTTTGATATGCCGCAGATCCAAGGGCCGGGAAGGTCAGAAGGAACTTGCCTCGAAGCTGTACCCAAAGGGCGGGCAGCACAAAGAGGTGTTGTGGCCAAAATAAAAGCTGCTAAAACGATAGACCACATCATAAAAACCAAAAAAGTCAGTATTTTTTTTGATGATACTGTCGTTTGGGTTAATAATTATCTAAATAAGATAATATTTTTGTAAAAAACATTTGTACCACTGCCGATAAGGCACGATAAAAGCGCGTGCGCCCCCATCAGAAAAGGCAATGCGTTTGAGGCTTTGCTGTTATCTTAATAGCTGTGAAGAAAAAGGGGCGGGTGTTAATCGTCCAGTGAACGCTTGATGTTTTGCAGCTCATAGGCTTCGATGGTGTCGCCTTCTTTAAAGTCGTTAAAGCTGTTCAGCAAAATGCCGCACTCGTACGATTCTTTAACCTCTTTCACATCATTTTGCTGTCGCTTAAGCGTGCTGATCACGCCTTCAAACAAAAGCGTTTTTCCGCGCTTAACGCGCGCCAAGGCTGAACGCTTGATAAGACCGTCAGTCACATAGCAGCCGGCAATGTGGCCGATTTTTTTAATCACAAAAATTTGGCGGATGTCGGCGTGCCCTAAAATGACTTCTTTTTTCTCAGGCGTTAACAGGCCTGAAAGCAAGTCTTTCACAAATGTGATCAGGTTATAGATGATGTCATAGGTTTTAATCTCAACACCCTCTTTTTTGGCATGCTCGCACAGAAAAGGCGACGCATTGACGCCAAAGCCCACCAGCAGAGCGCCTGACACTTGCGCTAAGTTAACGTCGCTTTCATTCAAAGCGCCCACGTTGCGGTAAATAATTTTAACGGCCACCTCGGGGTGCTTAATGCCCTCTAGGCTGGCGCAAACGGCCTCAAGCGAGCCTTGCGTGTCGGCCTTAATAATCAAGGGCAGCTCGCTGACTTTTTGCACATTGCCCTTAAGCAACTCTTCCAAAGAAGAGGTAGGCTGTTGCAGGGGCTTTTGCTGTTGTGCGGCGTTCTTGCGCAGATCTATAATTTCTTGTGCTTTTTGCTCGCTTTCAACAACCAAAAAAGAATCGCCAGCCATGGGTGGGGCGTTAAAGCCTAAAAGTTCGATAGGCTCGGCCGGAAAGGCTATATCTTTTGATTTACCATGGTCATCAAGCATCAAGCGCACACGGCCTGACGTTATGCCCGAGACAAAGATGTCGCCCTTACGCAAGGTGCCGTTTTGCAGCAAAACGGTGCCCATTGAGCCGCGCTTTTTATCCAGGCGCGCCTCTAAAACAAAGCCTTTTGCGGGCATGTCGCCGGTGGCTTTCAGCTCTAACAATTCTGCCTGCAACAAAATGGCCTCTTGCAGTTTATCCAGATTTTCACCCGTTATGGCCGAAACTGCCACGTCTAAAACGTCGCCGCCCAAGCTTTCAACCACAATGTCGTGTGATAAAAGTTCTTGGCGCACGCGATCGGGGTTGGCGCCAGGTTTGTCAATTTTGTTAATGGCCACAATGATGGGTGCCTTCGAGGCTTTGGCGTGGCTAATAGCCTCGATGGTTTGCTCTTTCACGCCATCATCGGCCGCGACTAATAAGATTACAACGTCGGTGATGCAAGCACCGCGCGAGCGCATTTCGGTAAAGGCCGCATGGCCGGGGGTGTCGATAAAGGTAATCTTTTGCCCCGCTTTGGCGGTGATTTGATATGCGCCAATGTGTTGGGTGATGCCGCCGGCTTCTTTTGCAGTGACATTCGTTTTGCGCAGCGCATCCAGCAAAGATGTTTTGCCGTGATCCACGTGTCCCATGATGGTTACAACGGGCGGCTTTGTTTTAAACTCAGCCTCTTCAGAAGGGGTAATGTCGGTCAGCTGTTCAAGGCGCTTTGTATCAGTCAGTGTTTGCTGCGGTGTGTGGCCCATTTCAAGCACCAGCAGCTCGGCCGTGTTGGCATCAAGGGTGTGGTTAATGTTGCCTTCAATGCCTAACTTAAGCATTGTTTTTAAAACCACAGGCAGTTTTTCTGACATGCGCATGGCTAAATCACGCACCGAAATACTCTCACCAATGCCGACAGTTTGCGCAATCTTTTCTGTCCTCAGGGTGGTGCGCTTTTTTTGTCTTTTTAACAGTGTATCGGGTGTTTTAATCTGAAGGTCGGTGTCGTCTTCTGTATAAAAGCGTTTAAAGTTTTTGTTGTTGCGCTTTTCCTCGGTACGCTTGAAGGTTGTTTTTTTAGCAGGTGCTGCATCTTCAGTGTCGGTATCGGGATTAGAGGAGTTTGAAGGAGCTTTCTGAAACGCGGGGCCTCTTGCGGGTGCCGGTGCTTTTTTTGTGCTTAAAGCGGGGGCAACAGCATCCGCTGGCTTGTGTGGTGTTGTCTCCGTTTTAGGCTCTTCTGGTGGCAAGGGAGGCGGCGTTAAAATATCCTTCAAATTAGGCTGCTGTGGACGTTCGGCCGGTGCTTTGCGTGCGCTTTCAAGCGCTTTATGGCGTGCACTCTGTTCGTCCGTGGTCAGCTTGCCATCTCTTGCGTTTGGATCTTGCGCGCTTTTGCCTGCAAGGCGGCTTTGGCCGCGCTTGCGCTTGATTTCAATCGTAACAACTTTAGAGCGCCCATGAGAGAAGCTTTGGACGACTTGGCCTGGCTTATCTGGCGCAGCTTGGTTTTTCTCCTGCGTTGTGCCTTCCTGCGAGTGAGGTGTCTTTTTGGTCATTACGCCTCATCTTTTTCGGGTGTTACGTTGGCATCGCTTAAGGGCGCCGGCTCTAAATCGCGCGCCTTTAAGATCAGATAGTCGGCTTGTTCTGGTGAAAGGTGATCACCCAGCATTTCTTTCAGTTCATCGCTCGACAGATCCGCAAGATCATCTTTTGTCTTGATCTCCAGCTTTGCAAGTTTGACAAGAGAGTCGATAGGCAACAGAGGGTCAAAAGTCAGCAGTGCTTTGTCACCACCAAGGGTGCCAAAAGTGGTCCGCATTTCTTCTTCTTGTTTGGCAAGAAACAGCTGCGCCTTTTTTTGCAGTGTGGCAGCAAGCTCGGGTGTAAAGCTTTCAAGCTGTTCAAGCTCTTCTTGGCTTTCAAGCGCAATGTCTTTGACCGATTCAAAGCCTTCGGCCACCAAAAATCTGGCCATCACGTCGTCCACGCCCAAGGCATCCATAAAGGTTTTGCTCACGTCGTCCACAAACTGTGTACGTTTTGTGGCCTCTTCTGTTTCGGCAATAACGTCGATGTGCATGCCCACAAGCTGCGAGGCCAAGCGCACATTTTGACCGCGTCTGCCAATCGCTAAACTCAGTTGGTCATCAGGGACGACAACCTGTACCGACCCCTCTTTATCGCCTGCAATAATTTTTGTCACTGCGGCAGGTGTCAAGGCGTTTACCAAAAAGGTAAAGGGGTCTTCTGACCAGCGAATAACGTCGATACGCTCATCTTGCAGCTCTTTTGTAACAGCCTGAACACGGTTGCCCCGCACACCCACGCACGAGCCTACAGGGTCCAAAGAGGTGTCCTTTGAAAAAACGGCAATTTTAGCACGGCTGCCCGGATCACGCGCCACGGCCCTCAGCTCGATCACACCGCTGTATACCTCGGGCACCTCTTGTTTAAAAAGCTCGGTCATAAACAGGGGGTGACTGCGTGAGAGAAAGATCTGAAAACCTTTGGGATCTTGCTTGACTTCGCGAATATAAGCTTTGATGCGATCACCCGGATGAAAGCGCTCACGCGAGATGGTGTCGCCGGGAAACAAAACGCCCTCGGCTTGACCCAAATCAACAACCACCGTGCCGTAATCAACACTTTTGACAGACCCTGTGGTAATTTCACCTGCTTTGTCCTTGTAAAGGGCGTATTCACGCTCACGCGAGGCTTCTTTAATCAGGCGTGTCACAGCTTGACGCATCACTTGTGCGGCCACGCGCTTAAAGTCAATCGATGGCAAGGGGTCACGCACCACATCCTCAAGCTGATAGGTGTCTTTTAAGGCCTTGGCGTCCTCAAGTGAAATCTCGGTCAAAGGATCTTCAACTGTCTCTACAACGCGCCGCGTTTGAAAGAGCAAAATCTCGCCCGTTTGGCGTGCGACCTCAACCTCAAGGGTTGCCTCTTGACCGTATTTTGTGTGGGCAACTTTTACCAAAGATTCCTCAATGGCTTTTAGCACACGCTCTTTATCAATGCCCTTTTCGCGGGCCACTTCCTGCGCGGCAACTAACAGTTCTTGCCTGACCAAAGTTTGTATCAAAACCTGTCCTTATTCTTCTTTACTCTTTTCTAAGAAAACGCTTCCATTCTATAGGATTGGAATTAATTTACAATGCCGAATGTTGGAAAAGGCGATAGAGATCTCGTCTTCCTCAGCATGGTGCAGTAAAACATGCTCTTCTTTGTGCCCCAACAGCTTACCTTCAAGGTTTTTTTGGTTGTTGTGTGGTTCATGCAATGCCACCACAACGCGTTGTCCTTGAAAACGCGTATAGTCCTCTGTTGTTCTAAGAGGGCGATCAAGTCCGGGCGAGCTAACCTCAAGCGTGACAGTTTCTTTAAGAAGGTTTTTTTGTGTCAAGTAAGCACGTATCAAGCGATGTAGTTTGGCGCATTCGCCAGCTGTGGGTGTGTCGCCATTGTTCTTCTCGACGGCAATGTTGATGCCGCTGCCAAACGAAGACTTGTCTACAAAGACAACACGATAGCCCTCTTCTGCCACAAACGGCGCAAGATGACCTTCAATCGGGTGCATAACGTTAACCTTTGACGCTTAAAACCAAAGTTTACCACACTCTTGATGTGGCAAAAAAGATTGTGACATAAAAAGGCGTGCTAACCTGCACTGTGCCTTTTTGTTTTCTTTTGTGTGGGGTTTTTGGCACTAAAAATGCTTTAAGCAGACTTTGACTGCATTTGTTTGATTTACCCTTTGATATTAAAGAAAAAATAACACAAGGTTTTTTTATGAAGCGTCTTGCTTTTTGTCTTCTGTTTTTAATCAGCACGTTTAGTTCGCTGTGCGCGCACCAAAAGGGGTGGTATTTAGGGCTGGGGCTTGGGGCTGGTCTCATGTCGTCAAAGCGAAGCAGCATGACCTCGCAAAACAACACGCGCGGCGGTCCAACCGAGATCATTTTTGCAGATGAATCTATCACACAGGCAAAAAGCTCTTACTTGCAGGGTATGTTGGGTTATAAATTTCTAACGGGTCGGTGGTTTTTTGCCTGTGAGGGCTTTGTGGGGTGGTCCGAGTTTACCAATACAATAGAGGGGCGTGACGATAATGCTGCTGCTGTGAGGCCTGATCCAAAAATTATTCAAAGCGTCCTTAAGCGTACGGCCAATGCGGGGTTTGTGACAATGCTAGGGTATTGTCTTGGGTTTACGGCGCCTTACGTCAAGATGGGGTTTGAGATTGGGCAATACGAGCATCGGTGGTCTGAAATTTCAAGCAAAGAGTTTCTTGTGCACCAATATAAAAAGTCGCAAATTGTGCCTGGCTTTTTGGTAGGGGGCGGCCTTGAAATTGGTGCAGGCCTTGCCACCATACGCCTTGATGCAACTGCAACACTGACCAATACGTTTGAAGCACTTTTCAAGCCTAATGCAGATTACAAGATCTACAACAGAAGTCGCCCCGTAACGTATGAGGCCAAGCTTGATATTGTTTATCACCTTGCGCGCAACAAGACGCTCTCTATCTTGTATTGAGGCTGGCGCCTTTTTTATGACATGATGAGGAGGTGTTGTTTGCCTCTCAAAATTCCTCTTGCCTTTCTGGTTGGTTGTTGCTGAACAAGCCTGTGGGGGTTTCGTCCTGTCAAGCGCTGCGTCCCCTTAAAAAACTGTATCACACGAAACGCGTGGGGCACTGCGGCACCCTTGATCCTTTTGCTGAAGGTTTGTTGCTGGTGGTTTTAGGGCGCGCCACGCGGCTTTTGCCCTATACGCATCACTGGTACAAACGTTACGAGCTTAAAATTGCATGGGGTCTTGAAACCACAACGGGTGACTTAACGGGCGATGTTGTGGCGCAGTCAGCTCATCGGCCATCGCCTGAAGCTATATACAACGCACTGCCGTCTTTTTGTGGAGACATCATGCAAACGCCGCCCGCATTTTCGGCTGTCAAGGTGAATGGGCAGCGCGCCTATGCTTTGGCACGCAAGGGTGAGGCGCCGGTTTTAAAAGCGCGCAAGCAGCATGTGCGTGTTTTTAAGCTTTTGGCCTGCGAAAAAAACTGGGCAACGTTTGAGGTGCTTTGTGATCGCGGCACCTATGTACGCGCCCTTGCAACTGATCTTGCAACGGCTCTTGGGACAAAAGGACACCTATGTCAGCTGAAGCGCACCGCTATTGGCCCTTTTGAGTATCCTGATGCGTTGGGTCTGGATTTCTTCGAAAAAACAGGGCAGAATGAAGACGCGCTGATGCACATTTTGCGCTCTCCTCGGGCTTTACTGGACGACATCCCGGAACTTGAGGTAGGCCAAACAATGGCGCTGCACCTCACGCAGGGGCGCTCCGTTGAAAATGTGTCTTGTGGGCAGGGACTTGTTTTTTGCCTGCATCAAAAGACATGTGTTGCGCTTGCAAGGGTAGAAGGGTCGTTCCTTTGGCCCAAGGTTGTATTTGTTTGACGAGAAAAGAAGGGAATAAGAACGATGTCGATGACTGCAGAACGCAGAAAAGAGATCTTTCAGGCGTTTCGGCGAGACGAGAAAGACACAGGATCGCCAGAGGTGCAAATTGCGCTTTTAACCGAGCATATTGTGAATATTACGGCGCACTTAGCCTCGCATAAAAAAGATTTTCACTCGCGCCGTGGCCTGGTGCGCATGGTGAACACACGTCGTTCGCTGCTGGATTATTTGAAGAAAAAAAGGCCGCATGTGTATCAAGACATGCTGAAGCGACTGAAGCTGCGTCGCTAATCATTTTATTGTAAAGAAAGGGTTGCCGCATGGCACAAAAAATAGAAAAGACGAAGGCCGAGCCAAAGACTGCGCGCAAAAAAGCAGCGGCTGCACCTAAAAAGAAAAGCACTGCCAAAACAGCAGCCGCAAAACCAACCAAGGCGCCTGTCGTCAAAAAGACAAGTGCTGCTGCGTCGAAGCCCTCGTTGCCTTGTGTGCGCGAAGAGTTGATGTGGGAAGGTCGCAAGCTGGTTCTTGAAACAGGCCGCATGGCTCGCCAAGCTAATGGTGCCGTGTTGGTTTCTTATGGTGAAACGGTTGTTTTATGTACGGCGGTGGGTGTGGCGAAAGCTTCACCAGATGCCTCGTTCTTTCCGCTTTCGGTGCATTACCAAGAAAAAAGTTATGCGGTTGGCAAAATCCCTGGTGGTTTTTTAAAGCGTGAAAGCAAGCCGTCAGAAAAAGAGGTTTTGACGTCACGTTTGATTGACAGGCCTTTGCGCCCTTTGTTTCCTGCTCACTTCTTAAACGAGGTACAGGTGCTTTGCACAGTGCTAAGCTATGACGGTGAAAACGACCCTGACATGGTGGCGATGATTGGTGCATCGGCCGCACTTGCGATATCGGGCATGCCTTTTAAAGGGCCGATTGCCGGTATTCGCGTTGGCTATCGCAACGGTGACTTCTTGATGAACCCAACGCCTGAAGAAATGGCGCAAAGTGCCATGGACCTTGTGGTGGCGGGCACCAAAGAAGGCATCTTGATGGTGGAATCCGAAATTGCCGAGCTTGATGATGAAATTGTGCTAAAGGGCGTTGAAAAAGGTCATAAAGCGTTGCAGCCTGTCATTAAGCTGATTGATCAGTTGGTTAAAAAGGCGGGCAAACCGGCGTGGGAAGTGGTTAGCGATGCTGAGCATGCCAAGCTTGAGGCGGCCATTTTGAAACACTGCACCACAGACATTCAGGATGCGTTCCACAAGCAAGACAAAGCCTCGCGCAATCAAGCGCTGGATGCGGTGCTTGAAAAGGCAGCTTCTGTGTGCGGTGACGAGGTCAATCCTTTGGCACTGGCGCGCGCTTTTAAGGCGTCGAAAGAGGTTGTGCTGCGGGAAGGTGTGTTGGCCGGCAAGCGCATTGATGGCAGAAAGCTTGATACCATTCGCTCGATTTGGTGTGACACAAAGGTCTTGCCGCGCACGCATGGCAGTTCTTTGTTTACGCGCGGTGAAACGCAAGCGCTTGTGGTGGCAACGCTGGGTGCCAGTGACGACGCGCAGTTAATGGATGCCCTTGAAGGGGCCTATAAAGAGACATTCTTGCTGCATTACAACTTTCCCCCTTACTCGGTGGGTGAGGCTGGGCGTTTTGGTGCACCGGGGCGTCGCGAAATTGGACACGGCAAGTTGGCGTGGCGGTCCATACGTCCAATGTTGCCAGCGGCTGAGAACTTTCCCTACACACTGCGTGTGGTGTCAGAAATCACCGAATCTAACGGCTCGTCTTCAATGGCAACCGTTTGCGGAACATCACTGGCGTTGATGGATGCGGGCATTGCGCTTGAGCGCCCGGTAGCCGGTATCGCCATGGGGTTGATCAAAGAGGGTGACAATTACGCCGTCTTGTCTGATATTACCGGTGATGAAGACAGCCTTGGCGACATGGATTTTAAAGTTGCGGGTACCAAAGAAGGCATTACCGCCTTGCAGATGGATATTAAAATCACCAGCATTACATCGGCCATTATGAAAAAGGCGATCATCCAGGCAAAGCAGGGGCGTCTCTTTATTTTGGGCGAGATGGCCAAAGCACTTAAAGAGCCACGCAAAGCACTTAGCCCCCATGCGCCACGCATGGAAGTTGTGAAGATTGCGAAGGAAAAAATTAAGGATGTGGTGGGCCCTGGCGGCAAGGTGATTCGTGAGCTTTGCGAAAAGACAGAGGCCAAAATTGACATTGAAGATGATGGCACCGTACGTGTTTTTGCACCAACGGATGCGCAGCTTCAGGTTGTTTTGCAAGAAATCGCTGACATTACGTACGAGCCCAAAGTCGGTGAGATCGTTGAAGGCGAGGTTGTCAACATTCTTGATTTTGGCGCTTTTGTGGACTTTAAAGGTGCAACAGGCTTGGTGCACGTCAGTGAGCTTGCAGAAGAGCGCGTTAAAAATGTGACCGATGTGTTAAGCCTTGGTCAGATGGTGCGTGTGAAAGTGATTGGCTTTGACCGCGGCAAAATTAAACTCAGCTTAAAGCAGGCCGCTAAAAAGTAGCTCTTTAAGCAGCGCAAAGGAACAGCATGCATCTTAACGCGTTGCGAATTTCACATAAAGATGTTTTCCCTCTGATTGAAGGAGGCAAGGGCATCTCGATATCGAATGGCCAAAGCGCGGGGGCGTGGGCCGCGGCAGGCGGCGTGGGTACCTTTTCTGCGGTCAATGCAGACAGCTTTGATGAAGCAGGTCGTCCGATACCTCAAACCTATCGTGGTAAAACGCGCAGAGAGCGCCATGAAGAGTTGATTGCCTATGCCGTGCAGGGCGGTGTTGAGCAAGCAAAAATAGCGCACGAGATTGCCGGTGGCAAAGGCCGTCTTCACATGAATGTGTTGTGGGAAATGGGTGGTGTTGAGCCTATTGTAGAAGGTGTGCTTTCAAAAGTAGGACACCTGGTGCATGGCATCACGTGTGGCGCCGGCATGCCCTATCGCTTGGCACAGATTGCGGCCTCTTTTAAGGTTTACTATCATCCGATTGTTTCATCAGCGCGGGCTTTTCGCATTTTGTGGAGGCGCTCATACCATAAGCTGTCTGATTGGCTGGGCAGTGTTGTGTATGAAGATCCTTGGCTTGCGGGCGGCCATAATGGCCTTTCGAACAGCGAAGATCCGCAAAGCCCCGAAAAGCCTTTAGAGCGTGTGATTGCCCTGCGTGCCTTTATGCGCAGCGTTGGTCTTGATCACGTGCCCATTGTGATGGCCGGCGGCGTATGGTGGCTGAGTGAGTGGGCTGACTGGATTGATAACCCTGATCTTGGACCGATTGCTTTTCAGTTTGGCACAAGGCCTTTGTTAACAAAGGAAAGCCCTATTTCGGACGTTTGGAAGAAAAAGCTGCTGACCCTTCAAAAGGGTGATGTCTTTTTGAATCGCTTTAGCCCAACGGGCTTTTATTCATCAGCGGTGCGCAATGACTTTCTAGACGAGTTGGCCGCGCGTTCTAACCGTCAGGTGGCCTATACACTTGAAGCGTTGGGCGATCATGATACGCCATTTCCGGTGGGGGTGCGCAAGCGCTTGGTTTATCTGACCCATCACGACAAAAAAGCTGTGGATGCCTGGGTTAAAGAGGGCTATAGCGAGCCCATGCGCACACCAGACAGTACGCTGGTTTTTGTGACGCCCCAAAAGGCGCAGCAAATTCATCAAGATCAGGTGGACTGCATGGGGTGTTTGTCGGCATGCAAGTTTAGCAACTGGGCGCAAAAGGCAGAGGGTACCACGGGGCGCAAAGCTGACCCGCGTTCGTATTGTATTCAAAAGACACTGCAGTCTATCAGTCATGATGGCAGTGTGGCGCATAACCTGATGTTTGCAGGGCACAATGCCTATCGTTTTGGGCAGGATCCTTTTTATGACAATGGTTTTATTCCCACTGTGCAGCAATTGCTAGAGCGCATTCAGCAGGGCAACTAAGGAGGCCTGACCAGAGGCGCAATGAGTTTAACGTGGTGGGTTGCATGACATTTTTCAAGCCCTTGTTTCAAAGTGAAAGTGCGCGGTTGTTTCGGCGCTTTTGGTCGTCGTTTCTGTATCCTTATCGCTGGTCTTTTATTGTGAGTGCCTTTTTTATGGCCATCACGGCGCTGTCAACGGCCGCACTGGCGCATTTCGTAAAAGATGTGTTTGACGATATTTTTCTTGCCAAAGCGCAAGAGCGCCTTTGGTTTTTAGGGTCACTGGTTTTGGGTGTTTTTGCGTTGAAAGGTTTTTCGGCCTTTGGACACAGTTTTGTGCTGACACGGGCGGGGCAAAAAATATCGGCTCTTTTTCAGCAGGCGCTGTTTAAACGTTTGGTGTATGCCGATCACACACTTTTTGCGCGCTACCCCTCAGGCAAGCTTTTATCGCTTTTAACCTATGACACACAGGCTGTGTTTCGGGGGCTTACCCAAACGCTTGTCAGCTTTGTGCGCGATAGTTTAACACTGATTTGTCTTGTGATTTTGATGTTTTATCAAGATTGGCGTTTGTCATGCGTGGCATGCTTTGGATTTCCGTTATCGCTTTGCCTTGTGTTGTTTGTGGGCAAGAAAATGCGTTATTTGTCTGGTCAAACCCAAGAGGCCATGGGGGCGCTTCATGCCTTTTTCCAGCAGGCCTTTCAAGGCATTAGTTTGATTAAAGCCTATACAATGGAAGCCTTTGAAATCAAGCGTGCACGCCAAAATGTAGATGCGTTTGTGCGCTTTAATCTTAAAAATGCCCGCATCAAAGCTTTTTTGCACCCTTTAATGGAAAGCATTGGCGGCACTGCTGTGGCGGTGGTCATTTTCTATGGTGGTTATCAGGTGATCATGGGTGTGCGATCGCCGGGGGCGTTGATGTCTTTTATCACAGCCTTGCTGATGTCGTACGAGCCGCTTAAAAAGTTGGCACACCTCAATGGTCATTTGCAAGAAGCTTTATCAGCACTGGCAAGACTGTTTCGCCTTTATGATACGCCGCAAACCATTCATGATGCCGCAAGCGCAAAGGCGCTTCAAGTCAGCAAGGGCCAGGTTGTGTTTGACAACATTTCGTTTGCGTATAAAAAAGAGGCGCCTCTTTTTCAAAACTTTTCGTGCACCATTGATGGCGGCAAACGCATTGCGCTTGTGGGGCACAGTGGTGCGGGCAAGTCGACGCTGCTGCATTTAATGCTGCGCTTTTATGATGTAACGGCTGGCCGCATTCTTGTGGATGGGCAAGATATTCGCGCTGTCACGCTGGCCTCACTGCGCCAGTCAATGGCCTTTGTATCGCAAGACACCATTCTTTTTGATGACACCATTGCAAACAACATTCGCTATGGATGCCTTGATGCAACGGATGCGGCAGTGGAAAACGCGGCTCAACAAGCCTTTGCGCACGACTTTATTTGTGCTCTGCCTGATGGCTATCAAACGGCGATTGGCGAGCGTGGGTTGCGTTTGTCAGGCGGCCAGCGTCAGCGTTTGGCCATTGCGCGGGCCTTTTTGAAAAATGCTCCCATTTTGTTATTAGATGAGGCAACCTCTGCATTAGATTCAGCGTCCGAGCAATGGGTGCAAAAAGCGCTTGAAAAACTGATGCACCAGCGCACAACGTTTATCATTGCGCATCGCCTTAACACTGTGCAAAACGCCGATACCATTTATGTGCTTGACCAAGGTGCGATTGTTGAACAAGGCACGCACGGTGCGCTTTTGAAAAAACGAGGTGTTTATGCAAAGCTTGTGGCGCCTTCTCTTGAGGTTTCGGCAGTGCCAAACAAACGAGACGTGGGTTTGAAGGCATAAAGGATGAAACAGGCGATCAAAAAAATGTTAGCGCTTTCGGGGGTGCAGTTTTTTTTGGGTTTTCTGCTTAGTCTTTATGTGCGTTTGGTTTTTTATACGAACCGATGGACGGTCATTGGGCAAGAAAATATTGAACCATTCTGGCAGAACTCAAAGCCCTTGATTGCTTGTTTTTGGCACGGGCGCTTAATGATGATGGTTTATGGATGGCGATCAAAGCGTCCTTTTGTTATGCTACAGACCAACCATCGAGATGGGCGTTTAATGAATTGCTTTCTAAGACAATTTGGTTTGGATGGCGTGCTTCACACGCGAGGTGAGGCAGGCAAAGCCCGTGGTTTTCTTGATCTGATGAAAGCGTTGCAAGCAGGATGTGCAGTGGGTGTAACGCCCGATGGTCCTAAAGGGCCGCGGCATAAAATGAAAAAGGGCGTGGCAGCGCTTGCATTAACAGCGATGTGCGATGTGGTGCCCACAGCGTTTTCGCTGTCGCGGCATGTGCGCGCTAAGTCATGGGATCGTTTTATGGTGGGGCTTCCTTTTGGTCGTGGTGTTTTTGTTTATGGCAAGCCCGTGTCGCCTGATGCTTTTAAAAAAGATGTGGGATCTTTTCAAAAGGTGTTAGAAGCGGCACTGATCGATGTAACGAAAAAGGCAGACAAGCATTGCGGCATCCAAAGCGACCTTTAATGTCATCCGACACATCTGGCAGTTTTTTTTGGCCCCTTGTTTGTGGTGTGCTTGCGTGGGTTTTGACACCGCTGTTTCTTCTGTTATGGGTGTGGCGCTTTGGGCGTTTCAAAGAAAAGGGAAGCGCTTTTGTGCAGCGTTTAGGGGTTGTGAATCTTGCACCGCTGCAGACGCAAGGTGGCCAAAGGTTGTGGTTGCATGGCGCGTCGGTTGGTGAGTCGATGGCGTTTGAAGGTCTGTTGTACGCGCTTTTAAAAGCAGATGCCTCGCTTTCTGTGGTGCTCACGACCAACACGCGGACATCGGCCAACATTTGGCAGGCAAAAATTCAAAAAAACCCCTTGCTGCAAAAACGTGTTGTGCACAGGATGATGCCTTTTGACCACCCCCTTGCGTTGCGTTTGTTTCTAAGGGCCGTCAAGCCAAAAGCGGTGGTGCTCAATGAAAGTGATTTTTGGCCCAACATGTTATTTTTATTGCAAAAAAAAAGGGTGTCAGTTGTGGTCTTTGGGGCGCAGCTGTCGGCGCGTACCAAAAAAAAATGGCGCCTTTTGCCGTCACTTTTGCGTGCGATGTTGCAAGAGGTGCAGCTTTTTACACCATCGAACGAGATGGCCTCTTCTTTTCAAGACCTTGGTCTTCAAAAGGTCACGCTGTTTCCAAGTTTGAAATGGGCGCATCCTTCATGCAGTCAAGCAGAGTCGGGTCAAAAGACGTCACTTGCGTCTTTAGGTCTTGCGCCTGCTGCTTTGAAAACGCGCCTTGTCTGGGTGGCTCTTTCAACGCACCTGGGCGAAGAAGACATCATACTCAAAGCTTTTTGTGCGTTGCGTCAACAAGATCCATCCATGCTGTTAATGATTGCACCGCGTTATACAAAAAGCCTGGCGCCTCTTGAGCTGCTGATGCGTATGTTGCAGCTTGACTATACCTTGTTAAGCAAAATGTCAGGTCAACGCAGTGTTTTGAAAGATGTTTTGGTGATCGATCAGATGGGTGTGATGCGCGCGCTGCTGCCTTTGAGTCGGTTTGTGTTTGTAGGGGGCTCGTTGTTAGAAGGCATGCAAGGACATAACCTAATCGAGCCAGCGCTTGCCGGCTGTGTTGTCTTGCATGGGCCTTACATGGGCAAAAATGAAGAAGCCGCCACCTTTTTTCAGCAACAAAACGCCGCACTGTGTGTGACAAAAGAGGATTTGAAAACAGTGATGCAGCAACTGGTGCGCGACCCCGAGGTGGCCGAAAAACTTGCAAAGGTGGCCCAAAAAAGCGCCACCAAAAAAGGGCAAGAGGTTCTTAAAGCTGCGGCTCAAAAAGTACAAAACGTTTTAAAAGCGGGAGAATCTTAACTTTGATGTTTTTGAGTGCGCCGTCTTTTTGGTATCACATGAAGCGTCCCTGGTGGTGCTTTGTCTTAAAGCCCTTTGTGTGGCTTTTTCGCCTGGGAACAGGCTGGCGGTGCCTTTTTTCGCGACCTTTAAAGGTGCATGCGCCTTTAATTTCAGTTGGTAACCTTGTGATGGGAGGAGCGGGCAAAACGCCTATTGTGATGGCCCTGTGCCAGGTGCTGAAAACACTTGGTTTTAAGCCCGTGATCTTTTGCAAAGGTTATGGTGGTAAGCTTCAAGGGCCTTTATGGGTTGACCCATCCCATCATCGCGCGCAAGACGTGGGTGATGAGGCGCTTCTTTTAGCGCAAAGTGCGCCCGTTGTAATGAGCAAGTCACTCAAAAAAGCCTGCACCCTTGTGCCCAAGAAAGAAAATTTGGTTTTTGTGATTGATGATGGACATCAACAGTGTCAGCTTAAAACCGATAGACGTTTGTTGGTGGTCGATCACTTGCAGGGTTTTGGCAATCAGGCCGTTTTCCCTGAAGGCCCTTTAAGAGAGCCGCTTAAAAACGGCCTAAAGCGCGCCCACGCACTTTGTGTTGTGGGTGGCATGCCGCCACCTTCGTGGCAAGGGTTGCCCGTTCTGCGTGTGACCTTTCAAACCAAAACCTCTCTGAAGCCAGGCACCAAAGTGTGGGGTGTGGCAGGCTTGGGGTACCCGCTTAAATTTCGTCGCACTTTGGATGACCTGGGGCTAGATGTGCAAGGTTTTTCCAGTTTTCCTGATCATTATCCCTATACGCTGTCTCAGGTCAAAGCGCTTGAGCAGGCGGCACACAAACAAAACGCTCAGCTGATTACTACCGAAAAAGATTGGGTGCGTTGGCCACTGGGTGCATCGCTTGCCCATCGCGTACAACTGAAAGCGTGCTTTTCTAACCAAGAAGCGCTCAAAACGTTCTTACAAACATGGCTTCGGCCAAAAAATGTTGTTGCTAAAAAAGCACTGTAAGAGGCATAGAACAAGCACGCCCCCGAGTCATGCGATGTTCCCCTTAAACATTTGTTAAAAAACAATAATTATCTTAAAAAGATAAAAGGCGCATGTGCAAAATTTCCCCCTTTTGTTTTGTGCATGTGTCTTTGGAAGCGTAGAGCAGTACTTTACGCTGAAGCAAGGGTCACTCTTTAAGAAAACGCAGTGTTTGGTGATGGCAACAGAATGGATCAAAATCTTGCTAGGGTGTGTAGGGCTGCTTTGTGGTTGTTGTGCACATCTTTATGCTTCGCAAACGTTGTCGCTTCCGCTTCGCTCGTTTTGTGACGGTGGTTATTACATCTGCCAAGGCGCCTGTCAAGAAGCCTTAGATCTATCACAGCAAGCCGTTAAAGATGGTCTTGCAAAGCGACGTGCAAAAGAAAAAAAACAGATGGCGTCAGAAATGGCGAAGGAGCAAAAAAGCGACGATGCGGCGCTTTTAAGCGTGCTCAATCAAACGGTCGCGGCTTGTTATCAGCCATGTAAAGAAAAGTGCGAAAAGCAACATCGTCAATGTTTACGTAACTTTGGCCAAGGTGATCAAAAAAGTTTAACGCCTGTTTCGCTGAAGTCATAAAGTTTACAAAGTTTTCTGAAGCACGCTTGTTGTCGGCGCCATGTGTCTTGCTGGGTAATCCTTTCTATTGTGTTACTTTTTGTCAATCTTTGTCATCTATTATAGACAGAAGTGGTATGGTTTTGGTTCAGGATGGTGCGATGACATCTTATCCGTTTTTGATGGGTATCATCTTTTTTGTGGTCAATCTTTTTGTCTATTGTACAACGATGATGCCACAGCTGCTTTATGGGCCGTCTGGTTGGGAGATAAGGGCCGGACGAGGACCCGCTACGTTTGTCTACCAAGACAGTGGCCGTGCGGCGATGAATTCTCCCAAACACGAACATATTCACTATGATGGTGGTTCTTATCGCGGCAAAAGAAGAGGGGGCTATAAAGGGGGCCGAAAAAAGCGTTCTGAAAAGAAAATTGGAAAGATCGTTAATACGTGTAATAAGTTTTGCCGCAAACAAGACATAGCCAATCAACGCAAGGATTATCGTTCATCAGCGCATGCTATGGGTGGCGAGTTTAGGGACAAACACCGTCCTTATGATGATAGAGGCAGCCGCTTTCGTGCACAAGCAGAGGATGATTGTCTAAACAGCTGTATGGAACGTAAAGGTAACCTGAAAAAAAGTCGTTCAAGAAGCCACTCTGTTAGATGGTAGAGGGTTTGTCACGGCTGCACGTGTTGCGTGGGTTTGTTTAGACAATGAAAGGGGGCTTAGCATATCTCTCAAATGGTCATTGCCAACAGATAACATTCCCTCGTCATCGCGACTGCGAAGCCTGTGGCGACCCACTTGCAAGGTGCTTAAGTGCTTAAGGCACACTGGATTGCCGCGTCGAAACATAAGTTTCTCCTCGCAATGACGTGATTTATGTGCATTGTTGGTTGGTATTGTTTTTTCTTTAGGTGCGCGCAGGACATTCTCCACCATTCGCAAGTTTAGCAAGCTTTTAAGCAAAATCAATCAAATAGCTTTCTTCGTCATCGCGAAGGTGTGCAGCACCTGCGGCGATCTGCTTGCAGAACACCTCAAAAAGCCAAGCATTTTCAACGCCTCATAACTTTTTTTTGAAAAGCGCTTCAGTCGCTTTAAGTGCAGCAACTTCACCGCGCTTTTGCAGTGCATGCAAGTGATTGACAGCACGTTCTTTCACCTAAGATTTTGCACAGGTTTAATGTAAATAACCGTTAGTTTTTCGCATTAAGCGTTTGTCAACAGATCACATCTATAGTTGAATAAATTGTCTTTTTAGTATAAAATCAAAGGGTAAGTCTTTGTTTTACTTACAAAATGACGAAACTGCTTTAAAAGGAAGGTTCGTTTATGAAGTTTTTTTTACACACTGCCTTGTTTGCAAGCGCTTTGACACCGGTTTTTCAAGCACAAGGCATTACTTTTGATCCGCAGGCGGTGCGCCATAAAACCGTTGTGTATAAGCGCCCTTTTGACCAAAACAATAGGCCCTTTAAGGGGTGCCGCATTAACTATCAAACCTTGCGATCGCACATCACGCCCACCAACACAACCGAACATCACAGTACCATTGCCAACACAAAACAGTGTTGTCAGGCTGTTTGTGGCGGTATCCATTTGTGGGATCGCGCGTTACAAAAACGCAATGTGCGCAACGGCCCGCACTTAGGGGACACCTTTTATGAAGATCGTTGCGCCTGCATTCAAAGCGCACCGGGTATTCAGCCGCCTGCGGGTGTGCAAAACACAGGGACAGAGGTTGAACCACCCAGCGGTATTCAAAACACAGACGACGTCAAGCGCTTGATCAATCCTTAGGTGCTCTTTGATCGATTGCCATTGCACCGCGCAGCAAGATGTGCGCCCAACGTTGTGATTTGTGCTTGTGGCACCAAGGGGCAGTTATAAATATAGCAGCTGCGAAGCTTCGGAAGCTTTAGCAAGTGCTTGATGTTCGTTAACCCTTGGCAGTCTTGCAACACAATTGTTTTAAGATTTGGTGGAGTGCCCATTGCCTCAAGCGTTTGAAGGGCAGGCATTATGTTTGCTTGCCCAAGACCTTGTGGTGCCGCGCCCCCCCAAACGTTGGGCGGCAGACCAAAGGCGGGAGATAGCGCATTAAGCCTTAACACCTCTAACGTTGTAAAGAGCGAAAGGTCGCCAAGAGAGAAGGTGCTCTGTTTCAATTTTAGCTCTTTAAGGTTTTGAAAAGTAGAAAGACGCTCAAAGTTGGGCCTTGCACGCTCAAAGGAAACGTGTACAGGGCACGCATAACCGGCAAGGTTTAGAATGTCTGTATCGTTTGGGTCAAGAACGTTAAGTGTAAACTGTGCGGGTCTTGTGTGTATCGCGTTTTTCAAAGTGGCTACAGCTTCGATGTCCTGTGATGTATAGGGAACAGGTGACCATCCCACCCCAGGTACAGGTGGACCTTCTTTTGTAAGGGTGCGGGGATCAGGATTCGAAAGAATGTCTGCAATATGAACGTCCAGAATGACATGCGTTAAAAAGAAATCAACAGGTGCTT
>JBAJNL010000017.1:0-28279 GCA_036881885.1 Holosporaceae bacterium | reverse complement strand
TCGCAGCATAAAAACAAGGCGCGGGCCATGAAAATTTTAAGGGCACGCCTTTATGCGCAAGAGCGTGCGAAAGAAGAAGCCAAGCGTTCAGATGTACGCAAAAGCCAGGTGGGCAGTGGTGACCGATCCGAGCGCATTCGTACCTATAACTATCCGCAAGGCCGTGTCAGCGATCACCGCATTAACCTGACACTGCATCAACTGCCCGACATCATGGCCGGCGCCCTTGACCCCCTGATTGAAAACCTGATCGCGCATGACGAAAGCCTTAAGCTCACCCAACTTGAAAGCGCCGACTAACCGTGTGTGGTGAAGCGCACAGCGTTAGGCCTTAATCGTTGCCTGTGCTGGTCGGGCCGTCCAAAGATGGAGTCATGCCAGGGGACGTTTCGGCTTCAACCGGTGGGGTGTTGGTTGTAAGTTCCATTGTAGCAAAGGTTGTTTCAAGTTCAGCTGGTGGCGTAGGGGTGGTTGCAGATTCACGGGTGATACGGCTTGGTGCAATGTTGGGGTCAAAAAGAATCTTCACAAAGCTCTCGTCGTCGCCAAGGTGTGCAAAAGTGGCGTTGATGGCATGTGCTGAAAGTATGCCTTTGGCTGTCATGGGAAAAACGTACGATTGCTCCTCACTCCGCTCAAAAGGATAGGGTTTGCCTTGCACATAAAGTGCTTTAAAAAAGGGGGTCTTGCCCTGCGTCGGCAAAATTCTCATATGCATGCCAGCCGACACGTTGAATAAATTGCCTTTCATGACGGCCAATGGCGCTTCGATGTTATAGTAGCCGCCCGAAGAGCAATAGACATAAGAGTCCCAAAAAGCTTCCTTGCCCGCCTGTATAGAGGTGCCTATACGAGAGCTGTTGCGGGTAATATTAACCTCTGTGCCATTTGGCCGAGTGAAAAGGTAAGTCGTATTGGGGTTGGTATCTAAGCTAACAGCTAGATCTCTGAAATTAATTGGGACGTCAAGCCAACGAAAAGGGTTTTCGGGAACCTCGTGTGTATAGGTGAAACGTACGGTGGTGTCACTCTCTTCTGTTTTCATGATAATGCCCGGGCAATCATTTTGGGGTTCCGGAATTTTAAGTTCCCAACCGTCTAAGGTGCTTACCATGCCAGCGTCACCACGTGCGGTTGTACGATCAGCTTCCATCTCGACAGTGTCACCAGTGACATCGCTGCTATAAAAAGGCGTTAACTGGCCTTCGTCGATCAGCTGCTCCGCTGTTTTGCCGTTAATCAAAAAAGTTTTCGCAGCAGGTGCCGCACAAGCTTCGGGCTCACCGGGTTCCGGGGCATATAAAAGTGAAAGTGTTGAAAGGCAAAAGCAGAAAAAGGCCAAACGCATTGTACGTACTCCCCAAATGAGCTAAGTTTCCTGAAAAAATAAACAAATTCAACAAGATATACAATGTTTTTATTGTAAAAAATTATTTTTTGATTTTAGTAATCAAGTATTGCTAAAGGAATCGTAGAGAGAAAGTCTGTAGAACGATCGCGGAATACTGCTGATCAGTTTATAGGGCAAGCGCCGTAATTTAATCAAAGAAGCTTGATGTGTGGTGTTGCTAGCATTTTGTAGTTTAAAATTTAAAGGTCCCATCTCTTTTTTTAGTTTTTTACACACCTTGGCGCAGTGTTCTGGCGAAAGGGTTTCCAGTGTTTCTACATCATTGATACCCAAAAGTTTTTTTATTCTGGTATCTGCGAGGGCTTTTTTTGCTTCCTCGTCAGTAAGGTTAGTTACACAAGAGGGATTCGTAATGGCCATTCTCACAAGCACAAGAGAACGCAGCTGGTCTAAACTGTTTTCTGAGGTAGCGTGAAGATCTGTTGTGTGCTTGGCAAAGTAAGGTGCATCCATAGACGACACCACGTTTCTTGTGAAATGAATAGAAGAAGTGGATCCAAGGTGTATTTGATTTTTTGGATCAGAACCTAAAAGGGGCTCGTTAGGAGATTTAAGGGAGACAACATAGGCGCAGTGCAAGTTATCAAAAAAAGTGCAAAAGTGGTTATGCATAGTGCGGTGAAATTTCGCAAGAAAAAGGGCCGTCAAAAGCAAAAAAGCAAAACGCATAAAATAAAGACGATAAATATTTATTCTAATCTGTCACAAAAAAGAATAAAAATCTTTTTGATGTGCTAAAGTAATGTAAGAAGGAGTTATTTTTGATACAACAGCTATCGCACATTTAAGCCATCAGGTGGCCGCCATTGATGTGCAAGGTGGTGCCCGTGATGTAGCTTGCCTCGTCCCGTGCAAGCGATAGGGCGGCATAGGCGATTTCTTGCGCGGTGCCCAGGCGGCCGGCTGGTATTTGTTTTTTGATTTTTTCTAGAACGGTGTCAGGCACGGCTGCCACCATGTCAGTTTCGGTATAGCCGGGGGCGATGGCGTTGACGGTGATGCCGCTTTGAATCACCTCTTGCGCTAACGATTTGGTAAAACCCAAAACGCCCGCCTTGGCGGCAGTATAGTTGGTTTGGCCTCTTTGGCCTTTAAAAGCATTGATTGAGCTGACGTTGACAATGCGCCCCCATTTTTTTTCACTCATAAAGGGCAAAACCCATTGGCACAGATAAAAAAGCGGCGTCAAATTGGTGGCAATCACGCTGTGCCACATGTCGGGCGTCATTTTTGAAAGCAACGCATCGCGCGTAATGCCTGCGTTGTTGATTAAGATGTCGATGGGTCCCACGGTGTCGAGCACGGTTTTTTGTGCGCTGGCATAAGTTTGAGTGTCGGCGATATCCCATTTTAAGGTTGCAATGCCGGTCTCGCTTGAGAAGCTGTTGGCTTTTTCGGTGTTGTGGGCATAGGTGGCTAAAACGCGATAGCCCTTTGCGTGAAAAAGCTTGGCAATGGCAGCGCCAATGCCGCGCGTGCCGCCCGTGATTAAGGCCGATTTCATCAAAACCCCCTTGAGCCCCCCTGTTTGCAATGTGCCTTCAGGTGTATCAGATAAACTTTAAAGAGGTTTTGATCGCAGTACGGACTTTTTTAAGCAACGCAAACATTTGTCTGTGGCCGATTTGCGTTATTGGCACTGATGTGGCGCAAGCTGCTCAGCAGACTGCCAGTTTCATCGTACCAACCTTGTCACTTTTCCTTTTTATCCGCGCGCAGGGTATTCTCCACCATCCGCAAATTTAGCAAATTTTTAAGCAAAATCAACAAGATAACACATTTCTCGTCATTGCGAACGGCCACACCCATCTTGTCATCGCGAAGATGCGTAGCCCCTGCGGCGATCCACTTGCCACGAGCCTAAAAATGCATTCTCTAACTGCTAAGGCACACTGGATTGCCGCGTCGGAATAAACTCCTCCTCGCAATGACAATCTAAATCTTTATCGCAAAGGCTTTCATCTGCGGTGACTGTTTTTATGATTTTCGATAGTAGGCACGCGAAAGGCATTCCCCACCATCCGTAAGTTTAGCAAGTTTTTAATTAAAATCAATCATTTAATCGTCATTGCGAAGGCGCAGCCTGCGGTACTCCACATGCAAGGTGCCAACGCAGGTAGGTTGTTTGCCATCTATGTGATTATTTTTATTGACACATTTTATCTTTTGACTTAATAAACAATTGATTTATTTGATAAATCAGTTGAAAGGTCAACGGGATGATGCGTCGCTTTCGTCAAAAACAGTTGCTTTGTATTGCCTACTGTTTGCTGGCTTTGTGTGGCACAGATAGCTTGTGGGCGCCGGGGCCCGGTGATGACAAGGCCAGCGATGAAGCCAGTGCAGCCCCCACGCTGAAACGCAAAAGAAGCGATGAGGATGTAGCAAGCTCTGCATCTAAGAAAAGACGCCTTGACCCTAACACACAAACGCCCAACAAAGGCAAAGCGAAAAAGGCCGAAACTGAGTCACCAACGGACAGTCAAAAAAGCGACGCAAGCCATCACAGCGCACGCAGCGAACCGGTGATGAGCGAGGTGCTGGCGCTACCCGAAGGCCAGATTCATGCCGATGCCAGGCGTGATATCAGCTTTAAAAAATTGATGGATGATAAAATTGTTTTGGTGAAGTTTCTTGAGCTGTTTGTGCCTGAATGCAAAGTTGGCGTTGCGGAAATTGAAAAAGCACCCGTTGCCATTCCCGAGCTGCCTCTTCCGGGAGAGCAGCAGGTGTTTATGGACTTTCATGCCAAAACCAAAGACGACAAACACTATATTATTGAAATGCAAACGGCCCGTCACACGTTTTTTGACGAACGCTGTTTGTTTTATTGGGCGGCCACGTATAGTGGGCAGTTGAAGGGCAAAAAGTACAAAAAAGATGATTGGTTCCGCCACTTAAAGCCGGTGATTGCGCTGCAGGTGGTCAATTATAACTCGAACGCTGCCAAAGGCATTCAAGCACCTGAAGACTCAAAAGATCCGTTGTGTGAGCGCGCGCAACAGAATCCTTTGCCTAAAGGTCAGTTTATCAAGCACTATAAGGTGCGGTGTGAGCATTCAAAGCAAACGCTTGATGATTTTCATATGATTCAAATTGAGCTGCCTCGGGCCAAAAAAGTGCTCAAACTTTTTCCGCATGGCAATACAAAAAAATGGGATTCAACCTTTTTTAAAAGCTTTACAGATCAGCAGTGGTTTTTAAGCATTTTGCGGCATGCGCAAGATTTTACGGCCGAGCGTTTAGAATCGCTGAAGCCTTATATAGATCAAAAGCCCTTTGTAAAGTCGATGTTTGAAGCGCTGAAGTACCAAATGTGGGAGCTAAAAGATCAAACGGCGTATAAAACAGAAACACAAGAGCTGCAACGTGTTTATGGTGCAACATTTCTTATTGAGCGAGAACACGCACGAGAGGAAGGGCGAGAGGAAGGAAAGTTAAGCACTTTAGCGCGGCTCATTCGCCGGCAGATGATTACATTTGAACAGGCCAAAGAGTTTTTGAGTGAGAGTCAAGTGACACAACTAAAAGAGCTTGTATCTGACGCCCAGCAAGAGACCGCAACGACCGCTGTGCAACCCCCGGCTGAACCTGATTCCACCACCTCTTAGCACCTCATCGCTTTGACCGTCATACCCATCTCGTGTCATTGCAAACGGCTACAGTCCTTATCGCCGCGAAGAGGCTAAAGCGTTTGGGGTGGGCGTGGTTTTGTGGCTTTAGGTCTTGCGTGTTTGGTTGCAATGCGTTAGGATGGGGGCTGTTTCTTTATCATTTTTAGGTCGATCTTATGGCGAAAAAACGTGGCGCATTGGTGATTAAGCTTTTAAGTACCGAGGGAACAGGTACGTTTTATGTAGCAAAGAAAAACCCTAAAACGCAAACGACCAAGATGGAAGTCAGAAAGTACGACCCCCGTATTCGTAAGCACGTGTTGTTTAAAGAAGCAAAGATCAAATAGTTTTAAGCTTGGACAATAGAACGGTCATCGACAACTCCTCTTCTTTCTGTTAAGAATCTGACCGTCGCTTTTGATCAAAACGGTCTTCAATTTCCTGTTGTCAAAGATGTGTCGCTTGATTTGCTGCCGGGCAAAACCTTTGTGCTTTTGGGTGAAAGCGGATCGGGCAAGTCAACGCTGGCTAAAGCCTTGCTGCGTCTTTTGCCCAAAGATGCTGTCATTCAGGGTAAGGCGCTTTTTCAAAAAAAAGATTTGCTCAAGCTGTCGCCGCAGCGTTTGTCCTCTGTGCGCGGTAAAGAGGTTGGGTTTGTGTTTCAAGAGCCCATGACCAGCCTAAATCCGCTGCATACTATTGGGGCGCAAATTGCCGAAGGTTTGACGTGGCATCTATCACTGTCGCGCCAAAAAATTAAAGAACGTATCGACGAGTTGTTTGATCTTGTGGGCTTCCCCGAGGGAAAGGAGCGTTTAGATGCCTTTCCGCACCAGTTGTCGGGCGGGCAGCGCCAGCGTGTGTTGATGGCCATTGCGCTTGCGTGCGAGCCCAAGCTGCTTATCGCTGACGAGCCCACCACAGCGCTTGATATGGCCACACAGGTCGAGCTTTTAACGCGACTGCAAAGCATTCAGTATAAAACAGGCATGTCTGTGTTGCTGATTACCCACCACATCGGCGTGGCTTTAAGATGTGCTGACTGGGTGATGGTGTTGCGCGATGGCAAGGTTGTGGAGGCGGGCAAGCCCTCTTTGCTGTATGCGCCACGCATGCCTTATACACAGCGTCTGTTGCAAAGTGTGCCGCGTGGTCAGGCGCCCAAACCCTTGCAAAACAAAAAGCTGATTTTAGACGTCAAAGATCTGTCGGTTGAGGTCACCGCCTCCCGTTCATTGTTCAGGCACAAAATGAAAGCCTTAGTTGAAGGCGTTTCGTTTTCACTGAAACAAGGCGAAACGGTGGGCATTTTGGGCGAAAGTGGCTCGGGTAAAACAACGCTGGCGATGGCGCTTTTGCGCCTGATGAAGGCCAAGGGGCGTGTGCGTTTTGAAGATAAAGAGTGGCTAGGGCTTAAAAAGCAAGATGTGCGCGCGTTGCGCTCTTGTATACAGTATATCTTTCAAGATCCTTTTGGCTCGCTGAATCCCCGTTTTTTGGTGGGTGATATTATTCAAGAGGGGCTGCACCTAAGGCAGTTAACGCCCGCTGCAAAGCAAAAAGCTTTGTCAAAGGCGCTTCAAGAGGTGGGGCTGCAGCAAGAGTTTGCCATGCGTTATCCACATCAGCTGTCGGGCGGGCAGCGCCAGCGCGTGGCCATTGCGCGTGCGCTTATTGTAAAGCCCAAGCTGTTGATTTTAGACGAGCCCACATCGTCGCTTGATCTTGTCACGCAAGCCGCCATTTTAAAACTGTTGCAGAACCTGCAAAAAACGCACAATCTTTCGTACATTTTTATTAGTCATGATTTGGCTATCTTGCGTCTTTTAAGCCACCGGGTGCTTTTAATGCACAAGGGCAAATTGATCGAAGAACGACGCACCGAAAGCTTTTTTAAAGCGCCGCGCACACCCTATGGTCAAAGCATCGTCAAGGCTGTTGACTATTTTACCTTGGCTGCAGTCGACGTTTAAGATTTTGTCTGGTAATGGCAAATATTTCTTGTCATCGCGAATGGCTAAAGCTCCACCGTCATCGCGAAGGTGCGCAGCACCTGCGGCGATCCACTTACAGCGCACTAAAGCGACTCGAACGCCAAATGGATTGCCGCGTCGAAACAAGATTTCTCCTCGCAATGACAATCTGAGCGTCATCGCAAAGGCGTCAGTGCAGCTGTATGGCCATTGTGTCGTGATGATGACTTCAAAAAAACCCAAAAAGGATCAATGGTATCCTTTTTAACCCCCTGTTCTGTCAACAAAAATGACAGATATATATTTTTTGACAAAAAAGAATATTTATAAAATGACTTTTTGAATAAAAATTGAAATAAAAAATAATCTTATTAAATAAAAATGAATTTAAAAAATATTTATATCAGTTTTGATCATCTTTTGACGCAATGGTTTTTTACAAATGAACAAAACACTTCTTAATTTTACAGCGACAGCGCTTTTATCCACACTTTTGACACACCCCCTTTACGGTTGTTGCCGTTGGTGGCGAACAACATGACAGTGAGAAACGCTGTCAAAGAGTAAGTGTATTAGCATTAGAGGGTAGTGGTCAGGTGGAGAAAATGCGTGAATGCCTAGAAACACCAAACGCCCTGAGCCTAGAAACACAAAACGCCCTGGAAGCTATAGGGCAGGGCGTCATAAAGGCCGTTTGGTTTCTTAGTCCCACCAAGCAGGACAATGCCGGCAATATAGCAGCGATTGTGCCAGAAAGTGTTGTCACAGTTGCCCAAGCGCACCTCAGAAGCGTGACAGCTGTAACTCAGGTGCAGCCGCCTGCAGCAAGCTTAACTGGCGGCGTCTTGAATGGAGATAGCCAACAGAGCGGAGAGGCCGCAGATGCGAAGTCGTTATTCTTAGACAATATGGCGTCGCAGCCCTTGCTAGCGGGTCAGAATACCGCTTCTTCTGGCCTGTCCGACGATGGTAATTCAGATAGTGCAGTACAGCAGCCATTGGGTGACGGTGATTTACTTGCAGTAGGTGCTGGACCTTCAGGTGCAGATTCAAATGATGCAGAGAACGGTAACGTTTATGGGGAAGAAACGGCTGTTGACCACCAAAAAACTGGTAGAAGTTGCTGGAAAACACCGTATCCTTGGATTGCAGGTGCCGCCGTTACTGCCGCAGCAACGGGGGTTGTGCTTTGCGCCACTGGTGTCATTTGTCCTGGATCGTGTGATGAAGAGTCAGATGAGCCGGGAACAGCTTTGGCCACACTCGAGGCCAACATGACCACAGCCGCTTCAAACCTGACAACACTGGCGGCAACCGTTATCACACCTTTAGCGCTTCCCATTGTGACGCATTTTCAATCGTTCTTTACATCAACAGAAACGCCTTCTACCTTTCCACAAGGGATAGACTCAAGCATGACGCCAGAGCTATTAGACGCCCTAACAATTGAAGAGGCGACCAGCACAAGTACCAGTACCAGCACACCCAAACCAAAAAGAAAGAGAAAAGGTAAAAAGAACTGCAAAGTTAAAACAACCACCACCACAACGTCTGCGCCCACCACAACGTCTGCGCCCACCACAACGCCTGCGCCCAAGACCGCAAGTACCAGTACAACTGAGCTGACAACGACGCCTGAGCAGACAACGCGTACAACCACGACAACGGTTGCACCAACGACCACAAGTACCAGCACACCTGAGCCGGCAACAACGCCCGCAACGACGCGCAGCTCAAGCACGACACCTGAGGCAGATGAAGCGCCGGCGCAAGAGGTGAAAATTAGCACACAGTATGATGAAGAGGTTTCTACGGTTATCCAACATCAAACAATCACAGAATTCACGCATCACATGCAAAGCATTAATACGCAATTAATAGGGTGTCTAGAAAGTTATACAACGCGGCTTTTGCGATGTGTTTTTCAAAACAACTTGGCAGAACTAAGGCGATCTATGTCGCGGAATGATGCGAAGCGCATAGCTGATGCCATTGATTGGGATAACAGAGAAATGGCTGAGAACTACGTGCAACAGAGCACGCAGGCATTAATAGACTATATGCAAGATCAGAAGAACAGTATCACAGGCTACTTGGCCCATCATCCACGCAATTTGTGGCAGGCTCAAACAGATTACAGCAACAGTGTGACGCACTATATGCAAGTGCTTCGAGATGATCTGTATTCACAGGTACAGCAACATAACACACAAAAGCGAACCGAAAAAATGGAACAGCGCAGGCAGCAGCAAGCCGCAGCAAAGCGCAGACTGCAACAAGAGGCAGCACAACGCAGACGGCAGTATAATGTTAATTACGTGTCAGAACAGGACAGAGCGCGTCATAACGCGCAAGTGTTAGCAACATATCGTTATCAGAATCAACGGAATTTGCAGCAAGCCATGCAAGCTTGGTCTCAAGATCATTATCAACGGACTCACGTTAATTATCTGCAGAACCAGTGTGATTTTTATAATGTAGATTCCGTCTTTTATCTTTACTACCCCGATGGCTATGTGTATGCTTACTATCCCGATCGGTCGGCGTACGTAAGCGAACCTGGCAGCAACACGTTCGCCTGGCTTGGCACTTACTAAGTGCTCTTTCTTCCCTGGACATGGAGCTCTTTTAAGCTCTGGGCGCCATGTCTTTTTTTGTATTTTTTGATGATGAATAGGCCAAATAGATTATTAAAAAATGATATTTTTTGTGTCAATTGACAGAAAAAAGCAGCACGCGCAAAGCGCTTTCAGAAAAAACAAGCGAACAGCAACGTTTAGTCAGCTGGTGTGAGCGCGCAAAACCTTTGGGTTACGTCTAAAAAGATGTGACTCAATGGTTTTTAATAAATGAACAAAACACTTCTTAATTTTACAGCGACAGCGCTTTTATCCACACTTTTGGCCCATCCTTGCCTTGCTATGGTAGGTGGGAGCAAGCAAAGGGACGGCTTGTCAGAATTAGAAAGCGGTAGTCATACGAGTGTTGCCATAGAAGATAATGGGCAGGCAAGTACTTTTGTAGCTGCCGGTGAGCAGGGTGATCATAATGTTTTTCTGGACAAGCGAATGTCACGCGTAGGATCACAAAGTTCTGTGCGGTCCCTTCCAAACTCCCAAACAAACAAACAAACAAACTTTTGGTACCCAAAGGTAACTCAGGTATAACGTATGTTGTTAGCGAAAGGGCAACAGACCCTAGGGTGCAAGGGTATGACTTTCAAAGGCAGCAGCAAACCCCTTTCTTGCCTTCGAGACCCTTAGAATCAGTGGTTGTAGAAGGTGGCGCACAGCAGCCATTACTTGAAGATGCTGAGCAAAGCAATGTGGCGTCAGGGCACAGCTCAAATTTATCGCGTCATAGCTCATCGAATCTAAGTAAGACAGAGGAAGGGCACGCCGGCTCAACGGGCAATCTGATAGAGGAAAGCAATCCAGAAGATAAGTCAGGCAAGTGTTTAAAAAGAAGTGCGTATGCGTTGTTTTGTGTTGGTGTGCTGTCATGGTTGCTATGGTTGGCAAGTAAGGGAAACGGTAATGTGACGGATGTGTCTATAGCAGGCATGCCGGGAGTTGAGCCACCGATTTGGGGACCAAACGTTCCGTTTGTGCCATCAGGGGATGCGGGGCCTCGTGGAAACGGAGACGCTAAGGATCCAGAATCGATCACAGAAGATCCTCCGTTCGGTGGGAAAGAATCGAGTGTTGCGCCAAGTGGAAGCGATGTTGAACCCAGTACAAAAGATCCGACGTTTGGTATAAGTGCATCAGACGAGCCGGAATGGGTTAAAAATGCTGTAACAAGCACAGAAGATTCTGGGTTTGAAGAAGGAACAGTCAGTTCTTCGAGTGCTGACGACACAACAGGGCAAGAAGCCGCAACCACGTCAACAACGACGCAACCTACCACAACGACGCAACCTACCACAACGACATCCACAACCACGACAACGGAACAGCCTACCACAACGACATCGACAACCACGACGACCAAAAAGCCTGACACGACAAACGTGTCGCCGGTCGTCACGGAACCGGGTGCCAATCACAGGCCCTATGACGAGGTGTGGGTAGAGTACTGCGAGCAAAATATCAACTGGCAACCGTTGCAGAGCGAAATAACATACTGGGGTCAGCATCATCAGCAACAGCCAACGGGTGTTGCAAGTGAAACACTTGAGGCTTGCCGTGCTGAATATGTCGGTAATTTCTTTTACCTTTATTACCCAGATAACTGTGTCTATGCTTACGATCAAGTGAATCAGTGTTCTTTCTTTCGCTGTCCTTCTGACCTTGATTGGATAAGGTTGAGCCATTAAATACGCTCTCAATCATGGCGTTGCCCACAACAGCGAATAGATTGATTTTAATTAAAAATTTGCTAAACTTGCGAACGGTGGAGAATGCCCTTCGCGCGCCTAAAAGGAAAAAAACAAGCATACGCACCACAAACTGACATCTTCATGATAACGGCCGATATGACGCGGCATGCCCCCAAATTGTCATTGCGAGGAGCCCCTTTAGGGCGACGCGGCAATCCAGTGTGCTTTGGCCGCTTCAGCCACCGGCATCGTTTTTTGGCGATCTTTTTGTTAAGATCTTGTTATGACAGCCTTTGCTTTAACCTCTGCTTTTCAGCCACAGGGCGACCAGCCGCAAGCCATTCGTGATTTGCTGCAGCGGCTGGATGATAACCATAAGAACAGCGTTTTGTTGGGCGTGACGGGCTCGGGCAAAACGTTTACGATGGCGCATGTGATTGCAAAGTCAAAGCGTCCGGCTTTGATTTTAGCGCACAACAAAACACTGGCGGCGCAGCTTTATGCCGAGATGAAGGCGTTGTTTCCGCACAATGCCGTTGAATATTTTGTGTCGTACTATGACTATTATCAACCCGAAGCCTTTGTGCCGCGCACGGGCACCTATATTGAAAAAGAGGCCACCATCAATCAGCATATCGACCGCATGCGCCACAGTGCCACGCGCGCCTTGCTTGAACGCAAAGATGTTATCGTTGTGGCCAGTGTGTCGTGTATTTATGGCATCGGCGCGGCTGAAGATTATGCGGCCATGAAGCTGAGGCTTAAAAAAAATGAACCCCTTCAGCGTGAAGAGGTGATTCGCACACTGGTCGAGCTGCAATACAAACGCAATGATCTTGTGCTTGAGCGCGGCAAGTTTCGCTTTAAGGGCGACACATTAGATGTGTTTCCGGCGCACTATGAAGATCGGGCCTGGCGGGTTTCGATGTTTGATGATGTGATCGAATCCATCGTTGAGTTCGACCCCTTAACCGGCAGCAAAACGGCATCGCTTGATCAAGTGACCGTGTATCCCAACAGTCACTATGTGATTCCGCACCCCACCATGCAGCAGGCGCTGAAGGAAATCAAAAAAGATTTGGCACTGCAGCTTAAGGTTTTTGCGGCCCAAAAAAAGCTGGTGGAAGAACAGCGCCTGCGCGAGCGTGTGACCTTTGATATCGAAAGCATGACGGCCATGGGAAGTTGCGCGGGTATTGAAAACTATTCGCGTTATTTTACGGGGCGACAGCCTGGCGAGCCGCCACCAACGCTTTTTGAATATCTGCCCAAAGACGCGCTGTTAATTGTGGATGAAAGTCACGTGACGGTGCCGCAACTGCGTGCCATGTATAAAGGTGATGCCGCGCGCAAAGCGAATCTTGCAAACTATGGTTTTCGTCTTCCGGCCTGTGCTGACAACCGTCCGCTTAAGTTTGAAGAATGGGACGCCATGCGCCCCCAAACGCTTTTTGTCTCTGCCACGCCAGGGCCCTTTGAGCTTGAAGCCACACAAGGTGTGGTGGCCGAACAGGTCATTCGCCCAACGGGCCTGATGGACCCTGTGTGTGAGGTAAAAGCCACATCAGGGCAAGTGGATGATTTGATGTGTGAGGCGAAAAAGGTCATCCAAAAGGGGGCGCGCGTGTTGGTCACAACGCTGACCAAAAAAATGGCCGAGGCGCTGCAAGAATATATGACAGAATCCGGTTTCAAAACCCGTTATATTCACGCCGATGTCGATACCATCGAGCGCATCGATATTATTCAAAAATTGCGCGCCGGCACTTTTGATATGTTGATTGGTATTAACTTATTGCGTGAGGGGCTCGATATTCCCGAATGCAGCCTTGTGGCCATCATGGATGCTGATAAAGAGGGCTATTTGCGCTCGCACACAGCGCTGATTCAAACCATGGGGCGCGCGGCGCGTCATTTAGAAGGGCGCGTGATTTTGTATGCCGATAAAATCACCCACTCTATGCGTTTGGCGCTTGATGAGACCGAAAGGCGGCGCACAAAGCAGATGGCGTATAACAAAGCGCACAACATCACGCCGCAAGGCATTCAAAAAGATTTGTCAAACATTCTGGAAAGTGTGTATGAAAAAGACCACACCGCCCCCGCTGCTGCCAATAAAAGAGCCGTGCAAGAGGGCAAGCGTTTTAAAACGGCCCAAGAGAAAAAGCGCTTTTTAAAGCGTCTTGAAAAAGACATGCTGCAGGCAGCCGAAAAACTTGACTTTGAAAAGGCCGCCGCCCTGCGTGACCAATTGCACACGTTAGAAAAGCAAGAGCTGATTTAGGTGGTGCCATAGGCTTTCATGTGCTTATAAAATAATTCAACGTTATGTTGAATATTGTCTTTATAGGTTTCCAGCTCTGACAAAAGGGGCTCAAGGCAGTCTTCAAACGTGTCGTCTTTGGTAAAATAAGTCTGCACAGCTTCGGCTGCCCGTTCGGCCTCTGCAGACAGGTTTTGAAGCGGGCCTTCTAACATGCGAAGCGCCGTTGCAACACGCAGATGTTCGGCACGGTAGCGCAGGGCATAGCGTATGGTGCGGTGTGCGGCAACATAATTAAAAAGGCCGTTGCCTTCTAAAAAGCCGCCGAAATGATCTTTGGTGAGTCGCAAAACGGTTTTCTTTGAAATTCTAAAGTCAATAACCCGTGCCATAAAGCCGGTGTCGTCTTTGCGCACAAAGCCAAAATTTTCGCTGTTGTTCAAAAGATCACTAAGGCCTAAAAGGCGCGACAGCAAATCAAGCGCGATCATTTGATCCATGACGGCCAACGCAACGGGGTCCTCTTTGATGGCCTCTTCCACTGCATCTTTGCGGTAGGTTCTGGCGTTCTCATTCAGCGTTCCCCAAAACGGCACGCCCAATGCTTCGTCGTTCTCAAGCGCCTGAAATAAGAAAAAGTTTTGCACACCTGGGGCAGATGGCGCTGTGGCGTGGGCATCGTCTATAATGTTGGCATCGCGCGTGGCGATATAAACGTCTTGGGGGCTGCGCTCAAAAAATGCACCTCGCAGCCAAAGCCCAGGGCCTCAAGCAGCTTATACACCACCAGCTCTTGTGAATTTACGCGTTTGGCGGCCGAGCTTCTTTCGGATGCCAGCCCCCTTGAGTGGGTTTTCACATAATACGTGATCGGCGTTTGGGTACCAGGAAATGTGACCAAGGCCCGAAGACCCATCTGAACGCCGCCTGTCTTATGTTTGATTTGATAGTGGCAGTCTTTAAAACGATCCCAGGTAAAAAATGCCTCGGCTTTTTGCTCCAAGCGTTCGTTGTGCACAGTTGAGAGTTGCATTTTTAATTCGAGAGTTGCCAGATAAAATTCCCTTAAATCGGACAAATTAACCTTTGTGTTGGGATCATTGCGCAAACGATTTGTTAAGAAAGTTAAAGATTTTATCAGCCGAAAAAGCGTTACCCTTGCGGTTGGGTGATCGGGTGACGTGTTCGGGTCTTCAATGAGCGGCCAACCCACATCAAGCTCGGCAACGGTTTCTTCGCCCAGAATACGCACAAGGTTCTCACGTTTTAACAGCTGCGCCCGTTTTTTTGACAGCATTTGACCAGGTGTTAGCTGGGTTTGGGGCGCACTCAAGCGCTTTGGGGTTGCAAGATGCGCTGTTGCTTGGGGCGCCGTTTCATCATGCGCAGCCATCATTTTTGGCTTTTTCGCCGAAGGTTCTGCCTTGTTTGCCGCATCACCTGTTGCATCGCTTGCAGACGCAGTAACCAAGGGCGGTGCACCTGCTTGCAGCACGTTTTGAAGGTCGCGCTCTAAATCGTTGGATCTTTTGCCTTGATGGCCCGCCTCAAGAAACCCGGCTTTGGCTGCGATCACAACCAAGCCTGCCAAAAATATCGTTACTCCATACCGCATGTGTGTGCCTTATATGTGTTCTTTTTAAAATGACAATAAAATCAAAAAGATATTATGTCAAATTTTACACAAAACACATGCGGTTATTAAAAAGATGGCGGGCGTTTTAGCCCGCTTGTCTTGTGTGTGTTGCAGGGGCCAGCGATTTTAGCGCCAGCTCTTTAAGGCGCTGGGCCGAGGCCGGCGCCGGTGCGCCCATCAAGGGGTCTTGTGCTTTTTGGTTGAGCGGAAACGCGATGACTTCCCTTAGGTTAGCCTCATTGGCAAGAAGCATGACGATTCTGTCAATGCCGGGGGCCGATCCACCGTGGGGCGGCACGCCATAGTGAAACGCTCTGAACAGCGCGCCAAATTTTTCTTCCACCGCTTCCTTGGTGTGTCCTGCAATTTCAAAGGCTTTGACCATCACATCGGGCAGGTGGTTGCGAATGGCGCCGCTTGAAAGCTCGATGCCGTTCACCACAATGTCGTACTGAAAAGCTTTGATCGACAAAGGGTCTTGCGTCATCAAGGCCTCCATGCCCCCTTGCGGCATCGAAAAGGGGTTGTGTGAAAAAACAATCTCGCCCGAGTCCGCCTCTTTTTCGTACATCGGAAAATCCACAACCCAGCAAAAGCGAAAGGCATCTTTTTCTAAAAGGTCCAAAACCTCGCCCAAGTGGGTGCGCAGCTGCCCTGCCAGCGTTGCCGCAACCGATGGCTTTTCGCACACAAAAAAGACGCCATCGCCGTCATTCAGTGGCAGTGTTTGTGTAAGTTTCGCAAAGCTATCACCTTGGAAAAACTTGGCCAACGGGCCCTTTAGGTTGTCGTCTTGGCGCACAATGTAAGCCAGGCCTTTTGCACCTTGTTGTTGCATGTGTTGGGTTAAGTCGTCAAAAAACTTGCGCGATTTGCCTGCCAAGCCTGGCACCACCAGCGCGCGCACGCAGGCACCCTTGTTGATGGCCTTTAAGAAAAGGTCAAAGCCGCTGCCTTCAAAAAGGGCGGTGGCATCTTGAATGTTAAGGGGGTTGCGCAAATCAGGCTTGTCCGACCCATAACGCAGCATGGCCTCATCATACGCAATGCGCGGAAAGGCCGGTGGCGTGACGTTAGTACTTGGGGCAAACTTTTGGAAAAGCGCAAAAAGCACCGGCTCTAGCACCTGAAACACATCTTCTTGGGTGGCAAAGGCCATTTCAAAATCCAGTTGATAAAACTCACCGGGTGATCGGTCACGCCGGGCGTCCTCGTCGCGAAAGCAGGGGGCAATTTGAAAGTACTTATCAACGCCGCTGGCCATTAAAAGTTGCTTAAATTGCTGTGGTGCCTGGGGCAGGGCATAAAAGCAGCCCTGATTCAGGCGGCTTGGGACCAAAAAGTCTCGGGCGCCCTCGGGCGAGCTGGCCGTTAAAATGGGCGTTTGCACCTCTAAAAAGCCGCGCGCAAGCATCATCTGGCGAAGGGTTTGAATAATTTCCGAGCGCAGCACCAGGTTGCGATGCATCTTGTCGCGCCGCAGGTCTAAAAAGCGATATTTAAGGCGCGTGTCTTCTGGAAAATCTTCATCGCTGTTAACCGAAAGTGGCAGTGGATCAGCTTTAGACAAGATCGTTACCTGCTTTACCTGCAATTCAATCTCGCCGGTGGGAAGGGCTTTGTTTACAACATCAGGCGCGCGCTTGACGATCACACCGTCAATCTGCACAACGCTTTCAAGGCTGGCGCCGTCCAATGTTTCAAACCCTTCGCTGCCTTGCTGGATAACGCACTGCAACAAAGCTGTGTGGTCACGCAGGTCGACAAAAAGCAAGCCACCGTGATCGCGCTTTTTATGCACCCAGCCTGCAACGCGCACGGTGTTATTGACGTTGCGAAGCGACAAGGCTTTGTTTTGTGTGTTGCGATAAGGTGATAAAGATATTGCCGCGTCGGCGGATGATGGGGGTGATTGCTGCATGGTAAAAAGGCCAAAAATCCCTTAGAATGACATGTCTCAGCGTTGCATATTTTGGCTTTCATTTCAAATGACCTCTCATCCTCACATCACATCTAAACCCGCCACACCTTCAAACTTTTTCTTTATTCAAGACACCAAAACGCTGAATACGCACATGCGCCCGCTGTTACAAAAGCCGCCGGCGTTTATTGCGCTTGATACCGAGTTTATGCGCCAAATCACCTATTGGCCGCAGCCATGTCTTTTGCAAATGGCCACAGAAAAGGCTTTTTATGTTGTTGATTTGCAAGCTGCCCCTTTGAACTTTGCCACTCTAAAAGAGCTTTTGGTCAATCCCAAAATCACTAAGGTCTTACATGCGGCCGAGCAAGATCTTGAGCTTTTAAGCCGCCTGTTCAAAAAAGAGGTATCGCCCGTTTTTGATACGCAAGTGGCCACCATGTTGCTAGTGCCCTCTTACATGCCAAGTTATAAAGAGGCTGTTTTGATGTTTTGCAACAAAGAACTGAGCAAAGCCTACCAACGTTTTGATTGGCGCAAGCGCCCCTTGCCCAATAAGGTTTTGAACTATGCGCTTGATGACGTGCGTTATTTGGTGCCGTTGTACAAGTTGTGTGTTCAAAAGCTGCGTGCTCAAAAGCGTCTGCCTTGGATGCATGAAGAGATGGCGCGTATGGCCTTGCCCAAAGAGCCTCTTTTATGGAAAAAGGTTGTAGGGTGGAACAAGGTGGTCAGAACACCACAAGATATGACAGTTCTTAAACATTTGGCGTTGTGGCGTGAAGAGGCAGCGCAAAAGGCAGATTTGCCACGTCAACACGTGCTATCGAACGAGACAATTTTGCGGGTTTTAAAACAGCTCAAATCTTCATCAGCAGATGTCTCAAAAATAGAGCGCGCCCTTAAGGGTTTGCAGCTAAAAGATTTGCAAAAAAAATGTCAAACGCTTTGTGCCATTTTCACATGGCCAGAGAGCCGTTGTGATCCGTTGCCCGCAGCGCGCCCCTTAGAGGTGCTGGATAAAGAACGCAGCGCGCAGCTTAAACAATACTTTGAGAAAGTGGCCGCAAAAGAAGGCCTGCCGTGTTCTTTTTTAGTGGTGCAAAAAGAAATCGAAACCTTGGTGCGTGGCAAAAGCCCCAAACGTTTTCAAAAAGGGTGGCGCCAAGCCTTTTTGCCCCAAAATATCACAACAACAGATAAAGCTCCTCCCACCTAAGGGCTAGGCGCTGTGTGATTAAAGGCCCGGCATGTTAAACCCAGGGGGCAAAGACAGGCCGCCCGTGGCTTTGGTCATTTCTTCCTGCGCCAAGGTTTCCATTTTTTGGCGCGCGTCGGTAAAAGCGGCGGCCACCAGGTCTTCCAGTACTTCTTTTTCGTCAACATTGATCAGTGAAGGGTCAATGGTGACTTTTTTCACAACCCCTTTGCCCGACATCACCACTTTGACCAGACCGCCACCTGATTGGCCTTCGGCTTCAATATTTCTCAGGTTCTCTTGCGCGTTTTGCATCTGTGTGCCCAGTGCCTTGGCCTTTTCCATCATGTCTTTAAATTGGTTCATTCAGCATGCTCCATCATTGTGGTGGTGTTTTCTTTTTCTACCTTGAAGACCTTAAGATCTTCAAACAGCTCTTGTGCTTTTTTTAACACAGTGTGGGTTTCCAGCTTTTTTTGCAGACGCGCCGTCTCTTGCTTGCCTGCCTCGGCAATGCTTTGGATTGTCTCTTGAGTGGTGGTCTCAAAGCGCCACTTTTGGCAGGTGGCCTCTTCTAAAAAATGTTGCAGACGCTTTACCGTGGGGGTCATTTGCTCGCTTTGGATGGCAAGCTTTAAAACACCTTGCTTTGTGTCATTTTGAATGGCTAAAACTTCGATGTCTTCAAGTAGATGCGTGTGCAAAAGGCCCTCACGCTGCGTTTTAAGCAGCGCTAAAAGCTGTGCTGTCGACGTGATGGGGGCTGTCGCTACGCTTTTTTTTTCAGCCGTGTCAGGTGGCGGTGCTGGTTGCGGCACAATGGCAGGCGCGGCAGCTGCTGGTGCTGGTGGCAAGGGCGCGCTTGTTTGAGTATCAGGGGTTTTGCTGCCAGAGGTTTTACTGCCAGGGCCAAAAAGGCTTTCAGGCGAGGGCAGTTGGCTTGCATAGCAAAGGCGAATCAAAAGCATCTCAAGGGCGCGCTGTGAAAAGGCGGCACCCAAAAGTTCTTGGCGGCCTTTCGACAACATTTGCCACAAGCGTCCTAAAAGCGGCAATGATGTGCTGTCGGCAAGCTGTTGCATGATGTCTTTTTCGGCATCTCCAAAAACAGTTTCGGCCTCAACCTGTCCCACCAAAACGCAAGACAGATGATGCACCAGCGTTGTCAGCTGCTCAAAAAACATAAAGGGGTCGCCACCGGCCTCATACGCTTGGCGCGTTGCAGAAATGGCCGCTTTTGCATCGTTTGCTAAAATGGCTTTCAGGGCATTTTGGGCCAGATAATTATCTTTAATGCCCAAAACGTTGCGTACAAGGGCCACCGTAATTTGGGTCGCACCTTGCGCACCGGCTTCTTCTGTATCGGCTTTTGCCAATAAAAAGGCCTGCTCAAGCACTGATAGCGCATCGCGCAGCGAACCTTCAGCGCTGCATGCCACAAGGTTCAACGCCTCATCTTCAAAAGAGATTTTCTCGGCCTTACAAAGGGTGGCCATGTGCGTTTGTATCACCTTTTTGTCGATGCGCTTCAGGTCAAAGCGCAGGCAGCGCGACAAGATGGTTAAAGGGATTTTCTCAACCTCAGTGGTGGCCAAAATAAACTTCACGTGAGGCGGTGGGGCTTCAAGGGTTTTCAAAAAGGCATTAAAGGCGCTTTTTGAAAGCATGTGCACTTCGTCGACAATAAACACCTTAAACTTGCCCTGAAGGGGGTTGTATTGGCATGTATCTAAAATGCGCCGAATATCGTCAACACTGGTGTAGCTTGCAGCGTCGACTTCAACAATGTCTGTGTGATTGCCGTCATTAAAAGCGGTGCACGAAGCACACACGCCACAGGCTTCAACCGATGCCTCCTCTTCTAAGGGATCACTGCAGTTCATGGTTTTAGCCAAAAGGCGTGCCAGCGTTGTTTTGCCCACACCGCGAATACCGGTCAGCAAAAAGGCGCTTGCAAGGCGGTTTGATGTGAAGGCATTCTTGAGGATGCGCTGTAAAAGCTCTTGACCCACAAGCTCTTTAAAGCGTTGTGGCCTGTAACGCAGCGCAAGAACGCGGTAGGCACTTTTCATCTTTACAAGGGTCCGCTTGCCACAAAAGGTCCTCTTTAATCTAACGAACAGATTCATAAAAAGAAAGGCCAAGAAGTGTCTGATCAAGTGTCTGGGCCTTTGGGGCGCGATCTGATAGATTGAAAAAAATTCAGATAAAGGTGAGACGTTCAAAATGGTCCGTGAAACTTTGATTATTATAGGGTCGGGTCCAGCGGGCTATACGGCGGGCATTTATGCAGCGCGTGCTGGCCTTGATCCCTTGCTGATTAAAGGGTCCGAGCCAGGCGGGCAGTTGATGATCACCACAGAAGTTGAAAACTGGCCCGGTCTTACCACGGTGCAAGGGCCCGACTTGATGAAAAATATGGAAGCACATGCCAAAGCGGTGGGCGTTCGCTTTATCAGTGATTTTGTGCAAAAGGCCACGTTCCAAGCGCAAAACCATCTTTTGCAAGGTGCTAAAGACAGCTACACCACCAAAGCGGTTATTATAGCAACAGGCGCTCAAGCCAAGTGGTTGGGGCTGCCTTCGGAAGAAAAATTTCGTGGGTTTGGTGTGTCGGCGTGTGCAACGTGTGATGGGCCGTTTTTTAAAGAGAAAACAGTTGCGGTGGTGGGCGGTGGCAACACAGCGGTTGAAGAAGCGCTGTTTTTAACGCACCACGCCAAAAAGGTTTATTTGATTCACAGACGTGACCAACTGCGTGCTGATCATGTGCTGCAAAAACGTCTTTTGGCGCATAATAAAATAGAGGTTTTGTGGAACTGTGTGGTGGATACCATAGAAGGGCAAGAAAAGCCCTTTAAAAAGGTGCAAACCGTGCATTTAAAAAACACACAAGATGCCTCAACGCGGGCGCTTGCCGTGGATGGTCTTTTTGTAGCCATTGGCCATACGCCCAACACAGGTTTTTTAAAAGGCCAGCTGGTGCTAGATAGCGAGGGTTACATTGTGGGGCAAGAGCCAGGTATGCTGACAGAAGTTGAGGGCGTTTTCACAGCGGGTGATGTACGTGACAAGGTGTACAGGCAAGCGATTACAGCTGCAGGCCAAGGGTGCATGGCTGCCCTGGATGCTGAGCGATACTTGGCTCAAATAGAATAAAAGCGTGTGTTGTATTTGCACAGTGTGCAACAAGTGAGACGGCCGCGACAGTCCTTTGTCAGTCCATCTGTGGGGGTGATGCTTTAAAAGCAATCCGGGCCTAAAAAGATCTAGAAAGTGTTTTGCATAAGGGGTTGCCCTTCTGTCCAGCGTGCCACGGTTAAAGTGTGCCACGCCGGTGAATAAAGAGGAAAATCTAATCAGTTTTTTACTGCTAAGGTTTTGAAGGCACCACAACGTCAAGCGTTTGTGCGCTGCTTTTTGTGCCTGAAGGCGCCCAAATGATGTCTTTGGGGCTAAGGGTGTGTCTGGTTTTTGGCAAAATGCCACAAAGTGGTTTCTGCCCACAAACAGGGTGTAGCAACAAACGTATACAGCCAGTATGGCGATTTTTTTATAGCGTATGATAGGCAAAGTGGTTACAAAAACTCCTTTTTTGGCTTCCTTTTTACACAAGGCAAAACTTTTTCAAAGAAAATAAGACGCTTAACCTAGCAAAAATTTCGTCTTTTGTATCCTAAAAATGTGAAAAGAGGCATGTGTATGGCCGCTTTGTGTTGTTTTTTTTTATGGTGTCTCAGTGTATGCTGTGCTGAAGGACTGCAAAAATGTTGTGTGTTGAATGATTTTGGGTATAGGCTGCGATCTTTTAGATATGCGTCGTATTGAAAAAGCTGTCAGGCGTTTTCCCAATCGTTTTGCCGAACGCCTTTTGTCTTTAGATGAAAAAAAAGATCCGCGTGCCAAAACACCAACGTCGATGGCCAAGCGCTTTGCCGCAAAAGAGGCCTGTTCAAAAGCTTGTGGCGTGGGGATTGGGCGTTTTCTTTCGTTTCAAGACATAACAATTAAACATGGCCAAAAGGCGGCACCGCAAATTTTCTTGTCACCCCAAGCGGTGGACAAGATTTGGGGCGGTAAAATAGCGCCAAGTGAAATAAAATTGGACTTAAGCCTTTCAGATGAGTACCCTTATGTTCAAGCGTTTGTGATTCTTTCAAGGGTATGATGCAAAGTCGTAAAGTGTCCACTGACACCTCTTTTCAAAATATTAAAGAGTCAGTAAAATCACTGGCCTATGCGGCACTTCTTGCGCTTTTGATTCGCTTTTTGCTGTTTAGCCCTTTTGTGATTCCATCAGGGTCCATGATTCCAACATTGCTGGTGGGTGACTATCTTTTTGTCTCATGCTTTAGTTTTGGCTACTCAAAATACACCATTCCTTTTGGATATAAATTGCCTGGCCTCAGGGGGCGCCTTTTTGACTTTCAAAAACCCAAGCGCGGTGATGTGGTTGTCTTCAGGCCCACAAGTAATCCTAAAATGGATTATGTCAAACGTTTGGTGGGTATGCCTGGTGACACGGTGCAGATGAGGCAAGGTATTTTATATATCAACGGGCAGGCGGCCACCCTGCGTAAGATTGGTCCCTATGAAAAACGTGCAGACGAGGGCGGGCGCGTGGTCAAGGGCATTTTGTATGAAGAAACACTGCCTGGCGGCGTCAAACACCCCATTGTGAAGCAACAGCCCTTTGGTTCTTGCGTTTTTGATAACACGCCGGTTTATAAGGTGCCTTCAAACCACTATTTTGTGGTGGGTGATAACCGTGATGGCTCGCTTGATAGCCGCGCGTTGCACGCGATTGGTTATATTCCTTATGACACATTGATCGGCAAGCCCTGGATTATTTTCTTTTCAACAGATGGGCGCGCCTCTTGGTGGATGTTCTGGAAGTGGCCTGTTGCCACACGCTTTGCGCGCTTTTTTAATTTGATTAGCTAATCTTTTAAAAAGCACGTGAGCCAGTGTTTGAAAAGGGATACATTGCCATGTCTTTTGCTGCCTTTGAAAAACGCTTGGGGTATGCTTTTAAAAAGCAGGCCCTTTTAAAGCAAGCCCTGACGCACAAAAGCTGTGATCCTCATACCAAGCCTTCACCCTTTGAGCGTCTTGAATTTTTTGGCGATCGTGTTTTGGGTTTTATCATCAGCCAAAAGCTTTACAAGCTGTACCCCTTTGATGACGAGCGCAACCTTGCGCTGCGTTTCAGCCAACTGGTTGATCGCAAAGCGCTGTATCAAGTGGCCAAAGCCCTTGATGTGCAAAAAGATATGGTTTTTGACAGGCGCGCGTTGCAAGGCGGTGTGGCCCAAAAAATTTTAAGCGATGCGATCGAGGGGCTGATTGCGGCCTTGTTCCTTGATGCCGGCATGCAAAAAACCCGTTTGCTTGTTGAAGCATGGTGGGCACCTCTTATAAAGGCGCAAGGCGCGCCCACGCCGCACAGCAAATCGGCGTTACAAGAGGTGGTGCAAAAACACTATGGCGTGCTGCCGGTTTATGAGCTGGTCTCGTCAAAGGGGCCAGATCATGCCCCCCTTATCACGATTTTACTGCGTATTGAGGCCAAAGGTGCGCCGGCTGCATGCCAAGGCACAGGGACCTCGCGCCGCAAAGCTGAAGAGGTGGCTGCACAAAAAATGTTAAGACTGCTTGAAAAAAAAGTTTAAAAAATCTTTTTTTGGTCTGTTTTTTGCCACCTTTAAGATTGATATTTATTTTTTGGGTTATGTGTAATGAAAAAAACGTTAAGACTGCTGTGTTGTATCTGTGCTTTTTCACTGATTGAAAGCGCCCCTTTAAAAGCGTGGGACTCTCCCTGGACGTGGGCCAAAAAGAAGTGGAATAACAGGAAGCAAAAACAAGCTTTAAAGAAGGCGTATAAGAAGCGTGATGCAGATGCCGTACAACGCATTATTGCAAAAGAAAAGAATCCAAAGCGAAAAGAAGAGTTGCAACGAACGTTTGACGAGAATAAGCGCTTGGGTGTTTTTGAAGGAGGTGCTCAAAAAGCACACAATGCTGCAATAGCAGACAATGCAGCTAATACAAGAGAGGTCATAGACAAAATGCCAGAAGGTGATCGAAAAGCAGAGGTAGTGGCTTCCTATAAAAAAACGTATGGTGTGCACTCTCCACCTCCTGCGTCAAGGAATGTCGGTAGCTATGCTTCCGGAACAGGAGATTCGGATTTACAAAAGCGGTTTGATAAGGCGCTTAAGGAGTATCGCAAAGATGATGCCGCAAAACTGATTGATCAAATGACAGATATGGAACAACAATCGCAGGCCATGCGTCGTTTCCGAAACCAATATGAGTGAGGAAAACTGGCTCTGCTTATATACAGACTAAGATACCTTTTGGGCGTTTCTAAGCGAAAAGCTTGTGCAGTCTTGCGCTGTAAGCATTCCAATCTTTGATGGGGCGGGTGGCAACACCCGTTTCCATGGCGGCTTTGGCAACGCTGGGGGCAAGGCGCGTTAAAAGGCGCTCGTCAAAAGGTTTGGGCAAAATGTGCAACGGGCCAAAGGCGTGAATATCGCCTGCATAGGCTTTTTTAACGGTTTCGGTGGGTGCTTCTTTCGCCAAATCGCAAATGGCCTGAACGCAGGCCTTTTTCATGGCATCATTAATAGCGGTGGCACCAACGTCAAGGGCGCCTCTAAAAATATAGGGAAAGCACAACACATTGTTCACCTGATTGGGATAGTCGGATCGTCCTGTAGCTAAAATGGCGTCAGGCCTGGCTTTTTGTGCGACCTCGGGCATAATCTCGGGCGTTGGGTTGGCAAGGCCAAAGATCAGCGGATCTTTCGCCATCGGTTGAATCATGTCTGCTGACAGCACACCGGCGGCCGACAGACCCAAAAACACATCTGCGTCATGCAAGGCCTCTTTCAGCGTGCATGCGCTGCCACCTTGGGCAAAAGCTGCCTTGTGGCTGTCAAGGTCAGTGCGATCACGCGTGACAAGGCCGTGGCTGTCGAAAACCCAAATGTTGCTTTTGGGCACACCATAAGCTGTTAAAAGTTTAAGGCAGGCAATGGCCGCAGCGCCGGCGCCACTGACCACAAGTTTGATGTCTTCAAGACGTTTGCCCGCAAGCGAAAGACCGTTTTGCATGGCCGCTGTCACCACAATGGCGGTGCCGTGTTGGTCGTCATGAAAAATGGGTATCGAAAGGCGCTCTTTCAGCAAGGCTTCAACTTCAAAGCACTCGGGCGCTTTAATATCCTCAAGGTTAATGCCGCCAAAAGTGGGGGCGATGGCTGCGATGTGTTCAGCCATTTGATGGGGATCTGTCGCGTCTAGTTCAATATCAAACACATTAATGCCGGCAAATTTCTTAAATAAAACGGCTTTGCCTTCCATCACGGGTTTGGACGCCAAGGGGCCAATGTTACCAAGGCCCAAAACGGCTGTGCCATTCGAGATAATGCCCACAAGGTTGCCGCGGCCCGTCAGCTCAAAGGCTTTGTCTGCGTTGTCTGCAATGGCTGTTGAGGCGGCGGCCACACCGGGTGAATAGGCCAGCGAAAGATCTTTTTGTGTTTGAAGAGGCTTTGTGGGGGTGATCTCAAATTTTCCGGGGGTCGGGTGTGCGTGATACAAGAGGGCTTCTTGCTCAAGAGTATTTTGTTTTGGATCTGTTTCTTTCACGTGTGCTCCCTTGGGGTGGTGCGGTCGAGAAGACTCGAACTTCCACAGAGTTTCCTCCACAGCGACCTCAACGCTGCGCGTCTACCAATTCCGCCACGACCGCTTGTTGATCCTTGCACCCAAACCCAACAGCCGTGTGCAAAGACGACATGCATACAAGGTACACTGACTTTGTGTGCTTTGTAAACGCTCTCGCTGTGTGCGCAAAACAATATTTTATACTGCGCTTTGTAAAGTTTAGGATAAACACAAGGGGTTTTTCAGAACCATGGCGTGTGTTAAGTCATCATCCAGTTTGTCCAGTGTTTTCTCAAGAAGGCTGACCCACAGGGCTTTGCGTTGATAAAGCGTGAGTGTATTGGCCACAATTTGCCTTGTTTTTACAGTCAGGCGCACGCCTTCACCGTTTTTCTTTTGTGCGTTCTCTTGCAAAAGTTTAAGCACCACAATGGCTTCGTAACACACTTTTTCGTCTTGAAAAAGACCTGTTTTTTGTAAAGTGACGGGTCTTTCAATAATGGTGGCTTTTTCAATCACAAAAATAAACTTTCCTTTGCCGCCTTTGGCATAAAAACGGTCGGTAATCCATTGTGAGACCATGATGCCTGGCTCGGGGTCAATGGACAGGCTTTGTGCAGTTATGGGCGTTTTGGGCGGCAGGCGCACTTCGATGAGGCCTGTGTTTAAAGGTAGGGGCTCTTTGTTCAAGCTTTGCAAGCCCGGCTTTGTGTCAAAAGTTTGTGTGGTGCACCCTGCAAGGCATGTGAAAGCGGCGATAAGAAAGGTTCTGAGAAAAAAGCGAGATTGTAAGATAGGGTTCAGCATAGGGGCATCTTTTCGTTAAAACTTATACTTCTTTTAAAGGAACTGGCTTGGTGTTACGATTTAGCCTACTATAAGTTTTGGTAAGGGCAAAATCGATAGGTTTCTCTTTGGGGAGGTTGATGTGGTCAAAGTTGTGGGGTCTTTATGAACCAGCATTTAAAGGTGTGGATCGAGCTTTTAAAGCACTATACAGATAGGCGCACCTTTCAGGGGCGCGTAGGTTTATCGCTTATTGCAGTGTGTGTTGCGTTGCTGCTTGCGTTTTTCTTTTGGCCGCGTGCCAAAAAGCCGCTGTTGTCTTTGCAGCCTGTGCTTGTTGAGGTCGAGGCCACAAAGCGTGGGCCCATCACACGTAGCACATCAGCCAGCGGATCTTTAACGGCCGTTAAAATTGTGCAACTGTTCCCCGAAATTGATGGCCGCGTGGCCGAGGTTTTCTTTCAACAGGGGGGTGCCGTTAAAAGAGGTGACCTGCTTGTGCAATTAGATGACAGGCTTGTTTGTGCGCAACTGCACGAGGCCGAGGCGCGTCTTAATCTTGCGACCAATGAATATGATCGCACAAAAAAGCTGTTAGAGAAAAAGTATGTCTCAAAATCGGCCTTTGATGAAAAGAAATCAAAGTGGGATGTGGCCAAAGCCGAGGTTGAAATTGCCCGCGTGCGTCGTGATCAAACCAAGATTCTGGCGCCCTTTGATGGCATTATTGGCCTTAAAAAGGTCAGTGAAGGGGCGACCATTAATCGCTCGCAAGAGGTTGCCACAGTTTTGGTGCTTGATCCCTTGTATGTTGATTTTTCGGTGCCCGAGTCCCAGCTTAAATATATGAGCGTTGGCGATATTGTGGATGTCACGATTGAAGGTACCGACGTTTTGCCGTTTGAGGCCATCATTGAAGCCATTGACAGCAAAGCGCATGTGGGCACCCACAGTGTGCAGGTGCGTGCAACATTGCCAAACCCCGACTATCGCTTAAGGCCGGGGCAGTTTGCACGCGTCTCGCTGAATCTTGGTAAATCAGAAAAAGCTTTGTTGATTCCGGCAGCCTCTTTGATACAAGAGGGCGACCTGTTCTATGTGTTCACCATTCTTGATAAAACCGCTGTGAAAAAAGAAGTTACCTTAGGCGTGCGCGAGCGCGGGATGGTCGAGGTGAAAGATGGGTTGCAAGACCAAGAAACGGTTGTCACGGTTGGGCAAATCAACTTGCACGATGGGGCGCCGGTTCAAATCAAAACCAATTAAGAAAAACCTTAAGTGAGTTGGTAAAAGAGTATGGTGAAAAAAGACTGCTTTGCGCACATTTTTATTGATCGGCCCGTTTTGGCGTGGGTGCTTAATATCATCCTCATTATCTTGGGATGTGTAGCTTATTTTTATCTGGCGGTCAGTCAGTACCCGCAGGTCTATTTTCCGGTGATGACGGGGACCCCGCAGTGCGAAGGCGCCAGCCCT
>JBAJNL010000016.1:0-28300 GCA_036881885.1 Holosporaceae bacterium | reverse complement strand
TTTAAAACAATATGTTGCAGACGCTTTGCTTAAAGCGCCTGCAGCCAGTTTTCGTCAGATCATTAACAGTTAAGTGCGTAGTGAAGTTGTTTGTACAACCTTCTGCTGGAGGATGCTTCTGTTTTTTGTGTGCTTTGTACAAGTGTTATCAAGTTTTCATAAATGCTGGCAAAAGAGCGCATATAAGCTGGTCTTTGTTCAAAGGGCACAGGGCAGTTGGCATAGAGCTCAAGCTTGTGTGCGTTTTTTTGTTCATGTTGCACGCTCGTCTCATCAACGATTTGTTGAATGTTTTTCACACACAAGTCAGAGATCGTGTTTGATGCCTCAAGCTTTTTTGCTGCTTCGCTTGCAAGTTGTGACAGCAGGGATCCTGTGTCTTGCTCGGTGATACAGTGTGCACAAAGTTTCTTTAACCAATCGGTGATCATAGGCTTTATCAAGCGTGCTTCTCTGATGGACTCTAAGTTGTCAGTGTAAAGCGCCTGCATTGCCCTTTCTGATGCTTCTTTTGTTTGATAGGATTCCTGCAAAAGAGCCAGTGCAGCTTCCAGTTCTTCTGTACGTTCTTTGGGAAGCGACTCCGCTTCTGGTATGCGGGATGTGCTGAAAAACAAGCTGTTTTGTTCTTTTGTTTCCAACGTGCTGGTGGTGACTGATGTTTTGCTAATCTGTAGTGTTTGAGGCTCAATGATCCAAAGGCGCAACAAGTCTGCAATGTGTCTTGGCAGATCAGTGAAAAAATTTTTGGCTGTCTCTAAAGCCTCTTTGCACTGCATTTGATGATTTGCTTGTATTGTTTCTGCTTTGTTTTTGGCGTCCTTGATGTGAAGCGCAGTGAGAAAGGATATGGTGCGTTCGAGTGCAGCGGTTTCATCTGCTTGTTGAAGATCAGTTTTGTCTTTTTTTTGCCAAAGTGCATCTTTTTTGCCTAAAACGCAGGTAGCATCTTGCTCAGCTTGGTGCGCAAGGTTAAGTATGCTTTTAAGTTTCGCCTTTTGTTGGCTGGACAGCTGCTGTTGTTTGTCAGAAGGTACATTTTTTAAGAGCTCCTCTAGATGATCGTCCTCAGTGGTGTGGGTAGAAGATGAAGAGGGGGTCGCAGTACTTGCAGCAGGGGGTTCCTTATCTTGATCTGATGGCGGCGCACTCCAAAGGAGTGGTGCTGTCAATAAAAACAAAGTGGGTATAGAGTACAGTCGAAATCTCATTTTTCTCCCTTTTTTAAATTTATATTTATCTCTAACTGTATGTTTATTAATTATTTTGATCAATGTTAGTTTCTGAAAAATTGTTTTTTATTATTTTTTAAACAAAAAAAACAATAATTGAGATAAGTAAAAAATTTTCTATTAAATCAGGGTGTTGTTAATGTTTTTCTGTGTGTTATGTTCCAGTTTTGTTTTTTTCAGTTTTGCAATGTTGTTGTATGTCGCAAAGCAGAAAGCAGCTGCGCGTGTTTTACAAAAAAATGCGCGATATGGCCTATATGGTTTGGTGCTAAGTGGTTTTGTCACCGCGCCTTGTGTGGCATCAGAGCTTGCAATGTGTAATGCAGGTTGCGCATCCCATTTGTTTGGTGAGACGCATCAGACTCACAAGATCTACAATCGTTGTCTGCAACATTGCAAAGAAAAAGAAAAACTAACACGACATCATCGCTCATACGTTGACCATCCGATCTATTGGAAAGGTCATAAGGTGAGCACTGCGAGAGGTTAGCGTGAAAAGCCAGATCTTTGTGGTCTTGTGGGTAGGGCTTGATGTTTTAAAGGATATGGGGTAGAAAAAAGAAGAGTTTTGAAGAGGTAGTTACAATCATTCTATGGCCGTCCCTAAGAAGAAAACGTCCCTAAGGCGTAAGCGTCTCCGTCGTTCGCACAGTGCTCTGTCTGCAGAGGCGCTGTCTCAGTGTTCGCACTGTGGTGAGTATAAAAGGCCACACTGCGTTTGCAAAGAGTGTGGTCACTATAAAGGGCGTCTTGTCGTCGAGCAGAAACAGGCTGTGTCCGATGCGGCACTGGCAGGTGATGCGCCGGCTTCGTGACGTCGAAACTGCCCGCCGAATCTGATATGCCTATGGCGCCCAAAGCTTTGCCTCGTCCACTTAAGATTGCTGTTGATGGCATGGGGGGTGATCATGCGCCATCAAGTGTGATCAAGGGCATGGCACTTGCCCTTGCGCGTTTGCCCTTTCTCTCTTTCGAGCTGTTTGGGGACCAAGAGGTGCTTTTGCCACTTTTAAAGCGCCACAAAACGCTTGCAAAAGTCACAACGCTGCAGCATACCGAAGAAAAGATTTTAGCCTCCACAAAACCCGCCGAGGCTTTGCGCAGTCTGCGTCAATCAAGTATGCGTTTAGCGCTTGATGCCACCAAAAGTGGCGTGTGTAATGCAACGGTTTCTGCGGGCAATACGGGTGCCTACTTGGCGTTGGCGAAATTTGTTTTAAAAACGCTGCAGGGTGTGACACGTCCTGCTATTGTGAGCCAAGTGCCGACTCTTAAAGGGGAGACCGTCTTTTTAGATCTTGGTGGCAACTTAACCTGTTCGGCTCGTCATCTGGTAGAGTTTGCGTTGATGGGGCGTGTTTTTGCCCGTCACCTTTTGTTTTGCGAGCAGCCAAAGGTGGGCCTTTTGAATGTAGGCTCTGAAATGCTCAAAGGTGTTGAATCTATCAAAGAGGCCGCCAAATGCCTTAAAAAGGTTTTGCCTCACTATTATGGCTTTGTAGAAGGCAACGACATCACCAAAGGCACCGTTGATGTTGTGGTGGCTGACGGATTTTCAGGCAATGTGGCGCTTAAGGCGTCTGAAGGCACTGTTGAGTTTCTTTTGCAGTCGCTTAAAAACTGCTTTAAAAGCTCGTTTGCGACAAAGCTGGCCTATCTTTGTGCAAGGGGCGTTCTTAAAACGCTTGCAACGCAGCTTGATCCACGCAAATATAATGGAGCGTTTTGGTTAGGATTAGACGGTGTGGCCGTTAAAAGTCATGGTGGTGCAGATCCGTTGGCCTTTAGCTATGCGATCGAGATGGCGGCAGATATGGCAAACAGCACCCTCAAGGCAGAAATTGAAAAAGAAATGGAGCGCCTTGCAACGTATGACCTTTTTTCAGCCTCGGCGCAAAAAGTTTCGTAAAGACGTTTGTTTCGCGAGAAAGTTATGACGACGGCATCTTTTTTAAAGCGCTCTTTTGCAGAGAAAACGCAAACCCCTTTGGGTACGCAGGGTAGTGATAAAGGTTTTGCGCCGCAAAACGAACCCTCTGTGGTGCTGAAAGGATGGGGGTCTTATCTGCCCGAAAAGGTGGTGACAAACGATGCGCTTTCCAAAACGCTTGATACAAGTCACGAGTGGATTTTTCAGCGCACAGGCATTGCGCAGCGGCATATTGTGACACCCACACAAAAAACATCTGATCTTGCTTTGCTGGCCGCCGAAAAAGCGCTTTTAAAGGCGGGTCTTGTGGGTGGTGATATCGATCTTATTTTGCTGGCAACGTCAACAGCAGACCATACCTTTCCGGCAACCGCAACACGCGTTCAAGAGCGCTTAGGGGCCAAAGGTGCAGCGTTTGATATCAATGTGGCCTGTAGGTGGTTTGTGGTTGCCCTTGCGCAAGCAGATGCTTTTTTAAAAGCGGGGTTGTTTAAGCGTGCCCTTGTGATTGGTGCCGAGACGATGAGCCGTCTTTTAGACTGGAATGACCGCACAACAGCCATCTTGTTTGGCGATGGGGCGGGGGCTTTTGTGCTTGAAGCGGCAGAAGGTGGCGTGCTTCAGAAGAGCTCAGAAGAATCATCCAATGAAGCACCTTTTAGCCCTGGGTTTTTAGGGCATCTTTTACAAAGTGACGGCAAAGGGTATGATGCTTTGTTTGTAGGTGGTGGCGTTGGGTGTGGCCGGCTGGGCGTGATTCAAATGAATGGGCGCGAGGTTTATAAGCGGGCCGTGCAAGAGCTTTGGGGCGTGACAGAAACGCTGCTAGCGCAGCAAAAGGTTTCGCCTTCTCAGATTGATTGGGTGGTGCCGCATCAAGCGAATCGCCGTATTATTGAATCAGTTTTGGACCGTCTTGGTGTGCCGCACGATAAAGCTGTCATGACCATGGATCAGCACGCGAATACGTCATCAGCCTCGATACCGTTGGCTTTTGATGTGGCTTGCCAAAAGGGGCAAATCAAGCGAGGACAATTGATTGCTTTTCAAGCGTTTGCAGCAGGTTTTGCATGGGGCGCAAGCCTGTTGCGTTTTTAGGGGGTTTTTGAAAACCTTTTAGGCTTTGTTTTGCCTTATCAGCTGTGCCTCTCAAGAAAGAGGGCGCGTTTGGTATCTTGATTATAACCTTCTTTTCGCATAAGATTGATGAAAGGAGGATGTCTTATCTAATGGCTCATAAAAAGCGTACAACCACTCATACCATCGACCCCTTAATGTCGAAAGCGACTGCGATTTGGTTGTTAGAAAATACACAACTGACAGAAGACCAAGTGGCGCGCTCTTGTCGGCTGCACATTCTTGAATTGAAGATGTTGCAAAATGATGCCCTGCAGGGGGAAAACCCTTTGCTGAATGGCCAGCTTTCAGAAGACGAGATTAGCCGTTGTGAAGCAGACCCCAAAGCAACATTGCATTTTAAAGATCCTCTTGAGGGGCTAAAGCCCTTTCAAAAAAAAGAGCGCAAATATACACCCATTGCCTATAGAGCTGATCGCCCCAAAGCGATTTTGTGGCTTACCAAAAATTATCCTGACCTTAAAAGCGAGCAAATTGTAAGGTTGCTGGCCACAACACCCAAGACAATACAGGCTGTGAAAGAGGGGATTCACCCGCTTTCATCAGAGCTGCAGCCCCATAATCCGGTTTTGTTGGGGTTGTGTACAGAAAGCCAACTCAAGGCTGTGCTTGACGCTCTTGAGGAGAGTAAATCCAGAGAAGCTGGTGCTGCGAAAGCAGAAGGTGCTGCCGAAAGTAAACCTGAAGAAGGTGACGACTAGGCGCGCTTTTGTGGGCACGGGTACATGGCGTCACACATCTGCTGGCGACACAAGGATGGTATGCAAAAAAACGTAAAACACTTCTCTTCTTCTCCTGCCAGTGTTGAGACTCCTGTGGAAAAGGTGTCCCAGCCTATTGAGAGTATGAAAGCAAATCTTCAGACAAAAGAGGGGTTGCCACGCAACCTTTTATGGTGGTTTGTGTGGAAAACGCTACGTCCCTTCCGCGTGTGGGCCGCACTGATGCTGCTTGTGGGTGCGTGTTGGGCCATTGATTTGTCTTGGCGTCCTTATATCTTAAAAGATATTTTGGATCAGCTGCATGGGCCGGTGGACTGGTCAAAACTGGCCAGACTGTCGACGCTTTATGTGGGGCTTACCTTTGTTGTGGCTTTGTTTTTTCGCCTTTATGATTTTGCATGGCTGAAGATGAACGCACCGCTTAAAAAGCATGTGGGCAGTATTGTGATGCAACGTATGATGCGGCATTCGCACCTTTTCTATCAAAAGCACGCCTCGGGCAACCAAGGCAGCAAGATTAATGATGTGATTCACAACACTGCTGATTTTGTGCAGATTATTTTAGATCAATTTTTTGGCCATGCACTGGCAATTTTGATTGCCATTGGCACATTGTGGACGGTGGATGCGGTGTTTGCGGCGGCTCTGTTTGGATGGTCGCTTTTGTTTGTGGGCGGCACCATTTTGCTGCACAAAAAGGCCAGCGATCTTTCGAAAGCCTATGCTGAAACAAAGGCATCTGTTCTGGCTACCGTTGTTGATACGCTTACAAACATGATGAGCGTGCGCTTTTTTAAAGGTTTTTTATTTGAAACACTGTTCTTGAAACGAAGGCTTAAAACCATGGTGGCAGCGCGTCAAAAGCGCGATTGGTTTTTTTTGAAGGTCTTCACGTTTCAAAGCCTTTCTTTTACGCTTTATCAGGCACTTTGCTTGTGGCTTTTGATTCGTGGCTTTAAACTGGGCCACTTTTCGGCTGGTGACTTTGCGCTTATTTTAACGATCAATATTGCCATTATTAATTTTCTGTGGAATCTATCGAAAGATTTTGCACACTTTACCGAGTACGGCGGCTTGATCAGCAAAGGCCTGGCACTGGTTTACCAGCCACTTGATATTAAAGACAAGAAGACGGCTGTCCCCTTAAAGGTAACCTCGGGAAAAATTACTTTTCAAAATGTGCGTTTTCAATACAAGGGCGCTGAACCTTTGTTTCAAAACAACTCGGTGACGCTTTTTCCCGGACAAAAAGTAGGGTTGGTGGGTTATTCTGGCAGCGGTAAGACCACTTTTGTGAACTTGATTTTGCGTCTTTTTGAAATCAAATCTGGCAACATTCTGATTGATGATCAAAGCATTCAGCAAGTGACGCAAGCGTCGCTGCGGGCGCAAATTGGCATTATCCCGCAAAATCCTATTCTGTTTCATCGCAGCATTATGGATAACATTCGTTATGGCAATCACGAGGCAACAGATGACGAAGTCATTGCGGCTGCTAAAAAGGCTTTTGCGCATAGTTTTATCAAAAAGCTGCCCGAGGGGTATCATTCGCTTGCGGGTGAACGTGGGTTACAACTCTCAGGTGGCCAGCGCCAGCGCATTGCGATTGCACGCGCTATTTTAAAAGATGCGCCGATTTTGATTTTAGACGAGGCCACATCAGAACTGGATACGTTAACTGAAAGCGATATACAAAAGTCGCTGCGTGCGGTGATGAAAAACAAAACGTCGCTTGTGATCGCGCACCGTCTGTCGACCATCTTGTCCATGGACCGCATTCTGGTTTTTGATAAAGGCAATATTGTTGAAGATGGCACGCATCAAGAGCTTTTGGCGCGAGATTCTTTGTACAAAAGATTGTGGGATGCCCAAAAAGACGACTTTTTGCCCGATCGTAAGACAAGACAGTCTGCGTCAAAGAAAAATGCTTTTAAGAAACCTGCGGTCAAAGGGTTGCAGCTTACATAATGGCTTTTTGTTTATGTTGCAAAAGCACTTTCAACCTTATCTTGATCAGTGGCATCTAACGCCTGATGGCAAACCGTTTGAGACGGCCACAAGTTTTATGCTTTTTGTGAAACGCCACAAAACGCCCTGTGTGCTGAAAGTTTTTAAATCCGATTCAGATGAAAAATCTTCAGGCGATGCGCTGAAATTGTATAACGGTGAGGGGGTTGTGACGTGTCTTGCAAAAGACCCCAATGCTTTGTTGCTTAAGCGAGTGAAGCCCGCATCACCCCTTACAGAATACAGCCTCAATGGCCAGGATGATAAGGCCACTTTGATTTTTTGTGAGGTGTTAAAAAAGTTGCATCGTGCTAAAAAACAGACGACGTTGTTCCAGCGCATGCCGTCAATTAGTGTGTGGGGACATGGTTTTGAGACGTTTGCTGATGACGCCCTTGGTGCCCAGCTTTCAAGCACGCTGATTGGTGACGCCAAAACGCTTTTTTTTGACCTTGTGGCGGCACAAAGTGAGGCCGTTTTGTTACATGCCGATTTGCATCACGATAATATTCTGTATGATGCACACAAAGGTTGGCTGGCGCTTGACCCCAAAGGGTTTCGTGGCGAGCAAGAGATTGACGCCTCAGCCTATTTTAAAAACCCAACACATGACGGCTTTTGTATTCAGCAAGCCTTTGAAAGGCGCCTTCTAACGCTTCAAAAAGAACTTTCTTTTAATGCGCACAAGATGATTGCGTGGTGTTATACGCTAACGGTTTTATCGTGTCTGTGGCTTTTGCAACATCCTGCACCCCAAAAAGACGAGACGCAAAAGCGTTTTCAAAAGTGGTGTGCTTTTGCCCTGTTTCTAAAAGAAAGGCTTTAGCACTTTTGCCTGCAAAAAAGAGAGGCCTTAAAGGTTCGATTCTGTTTTGAGCTCAAAAGGCTTGGTGGTGAGGGAACCTTGCTGATCTAAAGAAAGTTTTTCAATAGAAAGGCGGGCAGCTTCAAGTTTTTGGGTGCAAAACTGTTGCAATCTTACGCCCTGCTCATAAAGCTTAACGGCCTCATCTAACGGCACCTGGCCTTGCTCCATTTGTTCAACAATGAATTCAAGCTCTTTAAGGCCCGCCTCGAAAGAATCTGGCAACCGAGGTTCTTTTTCTGTCTGTTCGTTTGTTTGCATGTTTTGAAACTTTTGTTTTAACTTGCCAGCGGCCTTGTCTTGTGCCGAAGCCATTCTTGCACGTGTTCATTGGTAAGTAAAGGAAAAAGGGTTTGAAAAACGTTTCGGTGATAGTGATCAATGAACTGAACTTCTTGAGACGTCAGCTGTTTAAGGTCAATCAGCTGGTGGTCAAAAGGTATCAGTGTTTCTTGTTGAAAGGTGTAAAAATCAGCATGGCGCGTTTTCACAACCGTCATCATGTTTTCAAGGCGAATGCCAAAGGCACCTTGCTTATAATAGCCAGGCTCACACGTTAGAGTCATGCCAGGTTTAAGGGCGATTTTGTCATCACGCATCGAAAGAATGGGGGGCTCGTGCACATGAAGAAAGCTGCCAACCCCGTGACCGGTGGCGTGCTTAAAATCTGCGCCTTCGTTCCATAAAAAACGCCGAGCTGCGCTTTCAAGGTGAATGCCGCGGGTGCCTTTAGGAAAAACAAGCGTGCTATAGGCGATGAAACCCTTTAAAACGGCTGTATAAAAACGCGCAAAGCGTTCATCGCGCATCTTGCCTAACAAAATAGTGCGCGTGGTGTCTGTTGTGGCACCGGGCATGTATTGCCCGCCGGCATCTAAAAGAAACAGATCATTGTTTGTAAGGGCGGTGGCCTTTTCAGGTGAGGGATGGTAATGCATGAAGGCAGCATTCGCCCCAAAAGCTGCAATGGTTTCAAAGCTGGGTCCACGATAGCTGGGGTCATTTTTACGAATACGCTCAAGACGTTCTGAGACATCCCATTCAGAGAGGCTGTCTCCTGCGGCAACGGCCTCTTCAACGCTGTATAAAAGGTGTGCCCATGCGAAGCCTTCTTTGATTTGTGCTTTTTTTAAAGAGGCAAGCGCTTTGGGCCCTTTAATGATTTGTAAAGGGACAATAGGGCTTGTCACAGCTGCGGTTGTGCGTTTTTCACGCATAAGTGCCGCAAGCACAGCATAGGGTGTGGTGCTTGGCTCAAATAACACCTTAAGGCCTTTGCTGGCGGCTAAAAAAGAATCTTTAAAATCTTTCAGATTAAGAATAGAAACGTGCGGTTCAAGATGGCTGCGCACTTCTTGGGTCACCAACTTTTTATGGCACCAGAAAAAAAGGCTTCCTTTTGTGATCAGCCCATAGCCTTCAACGTTAGGCGTAAAAGAGTTGGTTCGCCCCCTTAAACCCAAAAGCCATGAGAGTGAACAACAGTCTCCACAAAAAAAGGCCTCACGGGTATCAAGCGTCTCTTGTATGGTGGATAGGGCACTTTGTACCGAGTGTTCTGAGCGGTTAAAAAGAGAAAAGCTGTAGGCGTTGTCTTCAGAGGCCTCTGCAAAAGAGAGCGCTTCTGCAAGACTTTGTTTAAGGGGGATCAGTTTTCTTTGTGGTGAAGCAAGCTGCAGTTGCTCAACGCTTTTGGCGCTTAAGCACCAAGGGTCAAAACCAAGGGAAACAGAGGGGCCTAAGTAGTCTAAAAGCAGGTCTTTAAGCGCGACCTCGCCACTATCCACAACTGCAAAGATTTTTGCATCAAGGGTTTGACGTGCTTGTTCAACATACCGTTTGTCGGTTAAAAGAATGGCTTTTTGCTCAGTTATCAACAAAGATCCGGCCGAGCCTTCAAAGCCCGAAACCCATTCCAAAAGGCGCTCGTTGGGTTTGCATGGCTTTTGCAAAAAAGCGTTCAAATTTGACAACCAAAATGTTTTGATGTTTTGTTTGGCCAGAGCCTCTCGTACATCCAAAAGGCGTTTTTGATACATCATGCCACAGGCCTTTTACAAACCTTAAAGAATAAAGCGAGAAAGGTCGGCGCTTTTTGCCAGATGCGCCACGCGTTCGCGTACATAAGAGACATCAATGACAACGGTTTCTCCCGAACGATCCGGTGCATGAAAGCTAATATCCTCTAAAAGACGCTCTAAAAGGGTCTGCAATCTTCGTGCCCCGATGTTTTCAACCGACGCATTCACATCTGCGGCCAGATGCGCAATTTCACGAATAGCGTCATTCTGAAAATCAAGCGTCACGCCTTCGGTTGCCAAAAGCGCCTTGTATTGCTTTAAAAGGCTGGCTTCAGGCTCGATCAAGACCCGTTCAAAATCTTCTTTGGTCAAAGATTTCAGCTCGACACGGATGGGTAGGCGCCCTTGCAGCTCGGGCAAAAGGTCTGCGGGTTTGGCTAAATGAAAGGCGCCAGACGTAATAAACAAAATATGATCTGTTTGCAACATGCCATGTTTTGTTGAAATGGTTGTGCCTTCAAGCAGCGGCAGCAAATCTCTTTGCACACCTTCACGGCTAACGTCGCTTCCTCCGCGCTGACTGCGCGCGCAAATCTTATCAATTTCATCAATAAAGACGATGCCGTTTTCTTCGGTCAGTTTAATCGCTTCGTGAACAGCTTTTTCTTGATCAAGCAGCTTTTCACTTTCCTCATTCATCAGCAAATGACGCGCTTCTTTGACCGATGTTTTAAGGTTTTTTGTGCGCCCACCCAATGATTTACCAAGCAGATCGCCTAGGTTAATCATGCCCATTTGGGCGCCAGGCATGCCCGGAATATCAAACGAGGGCATGGCGCTTTGGGTTTCTTGCACCTGAATTTCAATGTCGCGTTTTTCAAGCGCGCCTGCGTCAAGTTTTTTTTGGAACGAAGCCTTGGTCTCATCACTGGCTGTTTGTCCGACCAGCGCTTCAATCAGGCGGGTGTTGGTGTTTTCTTTGGCTTTGACTGCCACCTTTTCGCGCATTTCAGTTTTGACCTGTTCGATGGCAATTTCCACAAGGTCACGGCCAATTTGCTCGACATCACGGCCCATATAACCAACCTCGGTGAACTTGGTGGCTTCAACCTTTAAAAAGGGCGCTTTGGCCAGGCGTGCCAAGCGGCGGGCAATTTCGGTTTTACCGCAGCCTGTGGGACCAATCATCAGAATATTCTTCGGCGACACTTCATCTTTTAAAGTGTCGTTAAGTTGTAAACGCCGCCACCGGTTGCGCAGCGCAATGGCCACGGCGCGCTTGGCATCTTCTTGGCCGATAATATGGCGATCCAGCTGTGCAACAATGTCTTTGGGAGCCAGGTTTGTCATGCTTGCAGTCTTTCTATCACAACATTTTCATTGGTATAAATGCAGATGTCAGCCGCTATTTTCATAGCTTTTTCTGCGATCTCGGTGGCCGAAAGAGGCTGGTCAATCAGGGCACGGGCGGCTGACAGCGCATAGGCCCCGCCCGAGCCAATACCCATGATGCCATCTTCAGGAGACAGCACATCACCGGTGCCCGAAACCACAAAGCCTTCGTCTTTGTTGGCAACGGTTAACATGGCTTCAAGGCGCCTTAGATAGCGATCGGTGCGCCACTCTTTGGCCAACTCAACACAAGCGCGCGACAGCTGTGTTTTATATTGTTCTAGCTTTTTCTCAAGGCGCTCAAACAGTGTAAAAGCGTCGGCGGTGGCGCCTGCAAAACCAACGATGACCTTACCATCGGCAAGCAATCTGACTTTTGAGGCAGTCTTTTTGATAACGGTCGCGCCTAAAGAAACCTGGCCATCGGCCGCAATGACCACCTCGCCTTTTTTGCGCACAAGTAAAACGGTTGTGCCATAAAAGAGGTTGGGATTGGTGTGTTGCACAGGCCAAAACGCCCTTTCAAAAAATGACTTAACCCCAGACTAAGGGATTTTGAGCCAGAAAAAAAGCCGTGACAGCAGATTTCACCCAGCAGATGTGTGCTTTGGAAACGTTTGCGTTTAAACGATATTAGTCTTCCCACACAAAGGGTTTAAGGCCCAAGCGCGCCCGGTAGATTGTCAGCGTTTCTAAAAAGCGTTGTGCATAGCCACGGGTTGACTCATAAGGAATGGCCTCGATCCAGTTAATGAACTGATCATCCTTTTGTTTAAAACGCTTGCCATAAACCTTTTCGGGGTGGCCCACCTGTTGCAGCCATTTGGCAACAGCAGCGCTGCCGGCATTATAGGCACAGATCGCCAGCGGGTAAGACTTAAAGCGTCCCTGATGTCGTTTAAAGTGTGCAATGCCCAGGCGAATGTTATAGGCCGGCTCAAACAGTTTGTCTTGGTGATGTTTCAGTTTTAACATTCTGGCTTCTTCTACCGCAGTTAGGGGCATGACTTGCATCAACCCTCGCTCGCCTGCATCCCCGATTAGCGTTGGATCAAAGCGCGTTTCTTTGTAAATAATGGCAAGGGCGGCGGCTTTGTCTTGGCGCGATATCGAAGGCAAAGGGCAGAAGGGATAGGCACACCTTAAAACATGGGGAAGCTTGTTTTGCACCCAAAAAGTGCGTGAAAGATCTACAACGGCGCTTGGGTGTGTGTCAGCGGCAAGCTTTAAGATCAGATAACGCTCGGCCGTTGTTTCCATGTGGGGCAACAGTGTGTTGAGGAACATTTTGATATAGCCATAACGCTCGGCCCCTAGAACATTTAAAAGGCGTATGGCGCGCACCATGCTTTTGGTCTCAAAGTATTGTAGATCTTTGCGCGACAGCTTGGGCATTGTGCTTAAGGTTGGCGTGACCGAAAGGCCAAGCTTGCGGGCTGCCAGCTGCCCATAAAAGGCTGCTTTGTAACGGGCGGCTTTTTGAAAAGCGGCACGTGCATTTTTAGGATGCCCACGCTTTTCTTCAGCTTTGCCCAGCCAATAATAACCTCGCGACAGCGAGATGGGTGTTTTGACCACCTTCAAAAAGGTATCAAAGTGTTGCTTTGCCCGTGAAGGGTTTTCTAAAAAGGATAGATAAATCCACCCCAAATGCCACTGCACATCCGAATACATCATGACTTGATTGGGTTGAAAGCCATGCGTTTTTAAAAGAGCGGCTGCTTTGGTGTATTGACGCATTTCCAAAAGCTCGCGCGCGGCCAAAATGCGCAGCTTATAAAAAAGTGACGGGTTGTGAAGGCGGGCAGGCAGTTTTTGAAAAACGTCTGGTATGCGCTTGTATTGGCGCTGCGAGATCAACCAGCGCATATAACCCCACAACACAACCTCTGACTGACGCAAAGAGGTGGGCATGCTCTGATAGAACTGCCGCGCTTTGGGGTCTTTTGTCAAAAATTTAATCACAGCTTGCGCTTTTGTTTGTGCACTTTTTGAAAGCAAAGGTTTAAGACGCCTAATGCCCTCAGCATCCCTGTTTGTGGCCAAGAAAGTCAGGCGCTCTTCATGGTCATTCGCCCTAAGATGTGTTTTGCAGGCGTTGCAAACAATTTGCTCTTGCGTTGGTGTCATGCGTGTGTTGCGCCACATCTCTCGCATAAAAGCTGTACATTTTGAGATGTGTCTTTTTTGTGAAAGCAGGTCAGCGTAAAGCAGCTTGCCTTCAACGCTGATGGGTGGGTTGTGTTTAAAGAAGGCCTCAAGAAAAGCAGGCTTTTCTTTTTTGTTATAGAGTTTTTTTTCAAGGCGTGCCTGAAAGGTGCTGACAAGGGGCCAACACCTGCGTCGCGCAAACATGTCAAAAACCGCCTTAAGCGGGATGTCTTCTTTGTTTTTTTCGCAAGACATCCACAACACCAAATCGCGCATGAGGGGGTCTGAGATCTTGAAAAAGTTCACGCTGCTGTCTTTTTGTAGCGCCTTTTTTAAAACATTTTTTTCTGCCTTTAAAGGGGCGCCAAACGCGAGCAGTACAAGAAGAGGGGTGTAACCAAAGAGATGCTTGAGATACATAAAAAAGCAGCGTAAAGTTATGACGTAAGCGCTTCCTATTCTGTCACAGATTTGTGATTTTATCATGAAGAAAATGTTTTTAAAAAAGACTGCTTTTAAAGGTATCTGAAAAATGTCTCTTAGCTTTGATGTAGCGACTCAAAACCATTTTGATGCAACAAAGTTGCATGGTGTGCTGCCTGCGCTGTCCACCCCCTTTAAGCAAGGGGACAAGGTTGATGAAAAAAGCTTTTGCGCACATCTTGCCTTTTTAAAGGATGCAAAAGTGCCTGGTGTTGTGGTTGCGGGCACCACGGGTGAATCGTTGGCGCTTTCTCTTGAAGAGAAAAAGCAGCTTTTCAAGCTTACGCGTGCTGCCTTAATGGAGAACATATGCATTGCAGGTGTTGCCTGTGCGTCTTTAAAAGATGCTCTTAAAGAGGCCGAGGTTGCGCAAAACCAAGGCATGGATGCGCTTTTGGTGCTTCCACCTTATTATGTAAAGGCTGATGCGAAAGGCCTTAAAGATTATTTTGCAGCGTTGCATCAGCAAACATCGTGTCCTTTGATTTTGTATAACAACCCCAGCCGTCTTGGGTTTGATCTTTCGCCGCCGCTGATTCAAGAGCTTACAGCGTTGCCACGCGTTATTGGGCTCAAAGATGCGTCATCTGATTTGTCGCGCGCGCAACTTCTTTGTCATCCTAAAAACAACTGGGCTCTTTTGGGGGGGGACGACACCACCTTTGCTGCTTTTCTTGCTATGCAAGGGCAGGGTTTGATTTCAGTTGGGGCTAATATTGCGCCGCACCTTTATCAAACGCTGCTTCAGGCGTTTGACCAGAATGATCTGAGTCTTTTTAAAGCTGTTGCACAGAAGCTGTCTGCTTTAAATCAAGCCTTGGCGGCGCACACGAATCCCAAAGTGATAAAATATGTGCTTTCTTTAAAAGGGTGGGGAGATGGCACCTTGCGTATTCCCCTGTCACCGCTTTCAAAAGGTGAGAAAGCACATGTGGAAGAAGTGTTGACACGTTTGTCTCTTCTTTAAATAAAAGCAGAAGCTCACAGCACATCCTTGGAGCGACGCTTGAAAAAAAGGTCTTTTTGACGTATGTACGGGGTATGATCGTGCAAAAAAGATGTTTTCGTTGGGGTGTCTTGGGGTGCCTTTTGACCACTTGTGTATCGTCGCTTGTGGCACAAACGCCCTACATGGTGTCTTTGCGCGCGTCAAAAGCCAATGTGCGCACGGGGCCTGGGAAAATCTATCCTGTTGTGTGGATTTTGATGCAGCCGTCTATTCCCTTAAAGGTGACTGAAACGTTTGATGTGTGGCGTCGTGTAGAAGACCCTTTGGGTACCCAAGGCTGGGTGCACAAAAGTCTTTTGTCGTCTCAAAAAACAGTTTTTATGCAAAAGCGTGTGCTGCTTTATACAAGGCCTTCTTTTAGGGGGCGTCCCAAGGTTTATCTGCAAAAGGGTGTCAGCGCAAAGTTGCTGTCTGTCACAAAAGGCTGGTTCTACGTCAGTGTGCAGGGATACAAGGGCTATGTGTCGCGCGCTGCTTGCTGGGAAAGTGCCCTTTTAAACGCTTAAAGCGATCAATAAAAAGATGACTGTTTGAAAGAGCTCGCCAAACGTTTTTTAACAATGCACACAAGAGAGTGCGTTAAAGCATAAAAAAAAGGGAAGCTTTCACCTCCCTTGAGTTTATCTAGCACAGCCTGGGCGGGTTTACGCCCAAAGCTGCAGAAAAAGAGGCCAAGCCTTAGGCCGCTTTTTCTTTTGATTTTATAAGTGCGTTGTACTCGACCGAAAGGCGCTTTACAGCCCAGATCCACGCACAACCAATGACCAGCATGATGATCACAAGATAAGGTGCAATCATAATTTGTGTACCGGCACCGCCAAGGAAGGCCAAGAAAAGCAGCTGAATCCAGCCGCCAGCCGACTTGCCCATACGTCCACCGACCACGTCAATGGCGGCTTTACCTTTCACCTTCATCTCTTGGTCAAGAGGGATATAGGCCATTTCACGGGTGGGGTCGAAAAGTGCGTACTTTGTACCCTTACTCATAATGTTTTGCCCCATGCCCATATAGACAGCGGCCATCAGCGGTGTAAGGCCTGCAAGGGCCATAATGCCGGTGAGTGAGTCTTGCCACAAAACGAAGACGAAGAAGGCAATGCCGGTTGCCATAATCATGATAGGCGTTGCCATTGCAGAAGGCTTCCATCCAAAGCGTCTGACAGCACCCTTGGTGGTGAACAAGATCAGCATTGTGATGGGGCCAAGCCACGTGTAAAGGTCACCCATAAAGGCGGTATAGCTGGCCGATGTGGGGAAGGCTTCTTTCAGTTTGGCTTTCCATGTGACCTCAACCAAGTTAATGGTCATGCCATAGCCCAAAACCAAAATGGTGATATAGCCAAGATATTTGGACGAGGCCAAGTATTTAAAGCTTTCCACAATAGACATCTTGGGCTTTTTCGCCTTCTTCTCTGTCTTTGGAATATCTTGGTAAAAGTCAGGTTGCTTCATCAAATAAGAGCACATCCAGTAATAGATGACGCCAATACCGATGCCAGAGGCGACAACCCAAAAAATAAGATCTTGAATGGTTTTGCCAAAATGAATTTCGGGATCAACGCCCATGGGAACCGTGGCATAACTGCTTAGCATTCTGCCGGCAAGCAAAAGGGCTGTGTTGCCCAAAAGGCCAAACATGGGATAAAAGCGCTTGGCTTCAATGGTGGGTGTAATCTGGTTTGCAAACTGCCAAAACAAAAGGTTGGTGCCAATGTTGCCCCAAAGCTCGGCCATGACATAGAAGATCGAGTAAGTCCACAAGCCATAAATAGGAAAGGCCCATTTCAAAAAGGGCACTGACTGTTGCAAATTTTGCAGTGTGTCAACAGACGGGTGTAGAAAATCTTTAAAGGGAAAGATAATAAAAGCAAAAATAGCAAAAAATGCAATAAACGGCACAAGGCATGCGTAATAAAGTGCCTGTCTTGATAAAACGTTGCTCATTTTTGCAAAAATGACCACAAAAAGAACCGAGCAAGGTAAAACGACCCAGCTTTTTAGAAAGTTGACCACCTCAGCGCCCGAGCCTTTGGCGGCAATGATCATGGCATCTTTCAAGCTGCGCACAACGGTGTAGTTAAACAAGATCAAAAACATGATGGCCGCCATGGGAAGAAACTTTTTCATTTCATGGCCATGGATTGGCCACAAGGTGGCCCTTATTTTTGAAAACTCGGCTGGCTTAGGCACAGACATTGTTTAACCTTTCACTCTCAATACATTCAACACGGCAGCGCCTTATAAACGCGTGCCGCTTTTGTCTAACGATAGTCTTTTTTTTTCTTTTTTAAAAGAGTACGCCGGGAAGCCGCCAAAGAGACGATTTTTAAAGAGTTGTTTTGAATCAAAGTCTCTGACTTTTTTTAAAGAGAAAAGTTCAAAAATAAAGGAAGATTTTGTAAAGCTGCGCTTACAATACAAAGAACGTTTGATAATGACTTGTCCAAAGCTTTATGCGCGATCTTGAAAACACCTGGTTAGGTTTTGCTTCCCTTGCTGAACAAAATGACTATACCGCGCTTTTGATTTTTTTACTGATAGGTCTTGTGATTTCGTTGGCGTTTTTAGGCTTGTCTCTTTTAAGGGGTGGCATGAAGCCAGATGATGAAAAAAACAGTGCCTACGAGTGCGGTTTCAGTCCACTGTCTCCTTTAAAAAATCCCTTTTCCATTCGCTTTGCCTTGGTGGCTATTTTATTCATTATTTTTGATATTGAAATTGCCCTTTTGTTCCCCTGGGCGCTGACGCTTTATCGGCAGGGGTGGGCAGGCTTTTATGCGGTTTCAGTTTTTTTAGGTGTTTTAACCATAGGCTTTGTTTATGAATGGCGCTCGGGCGCTTTAGAGTGGGAATAAAGTCATGCAAAAGAAAGTAACCGCTTCAACACCCTTTGAAGCACTGAAGCTAGATCAAGAAAACCCCGATCACTTGCTGGGTGCCCTTGAAGACAATATTAAGAAAAGAGGTTTTCTGGTCACGCAGCTAGAAAAAGTTGTGGCGTGGGCGCAAACAGGGTCGGTCTGGCCCGTTAGTTTTGGGCTTGCGTGTTGTGCGGTCGAGATGATGCACGCGGCAGCGCCGCGGTATGATCTTGAGCGTTTTGGCACCTTTTTTAGGCCCAGCCCCCGTCAGTCAGACCTGATGATTGTGGCGGGCACGTTAACGAACAAAATGGCCCCTGCGTTGCGCAAGGTTTACGACCAAATGGCCGAGCCGCGCTGGGTGATTTCGATGGGTTCTTGTGCAAACGGCGGTGGTTATTATCACTATTCGTATGCCGTGGTCAGAGGATGCGATCAAATTGTGCCGGTTGATGTGTATGTGCCGGGGTGTCCGCCCACGGCAGAGGCGCTTCTTTACGGTATCTTAGAATTAAAGCGTAAAATGAAGCGAGAGCGGATCTATAAAATAACTTAAGCGATCTTACAAGAGATCTTTTTGAAATCAAAAGGGGTGTCACAAGGCACATGGACTCACAAAAAGAGGAACAAACGTTTCTCAAATTTCACTTTAAAAGCAAGCTTAAAAAGATCACTCTTTTTAAGGATCAGTTGTGTCTTAGCCTGGAAAAGCAACACATTGTCAGCGCGCTAACAGCTTTAAGAACGCACCAATCTTTGCGCTATACCCAACTGCTTGATGTCTGCGCCACTGACTACTTGGGCAAACGAAAACAGCGTTTTGAAATTGTGTATCATTTGCTAAGTATGCACTTTAACCAACGTTTACGTATTAAAGTGCCGCTTGCTGAAGGTGAGAATATGCCATCTGTTGCATCGGTTTTTGCCAGCGCAAACTGGTGGGAGCGCGAAGCGTATGACATGTTCGGTATTCACTTTGATAACCATCCCAACATGAAACGCATTCTGACGGACTACAGTTTCCAAGGGCATCCTTTGTGTAAAGATTTTCCTGTCATGGGCTATGTGCAGGTGCGTTATGACCAAGAGAAAAAAGCGGTCATTGAAGAGCCCGTTCACCTTGAGCAAGCCTATCGCACCTTTGAAACGCTTTCGCCGTGGCAAGGCATGCACAGCGCTTTGTTAGAATCCTGTAATGCACAAAAGACGGGTAAGGCAACGTGAGCACAGATAACCTTTACACCCTTAATTTTGGCCCCCAGCATCCTGCAGCCCATGGGGTGTTGCGTTTGCTGCTTGAGCTTGATGGCGAGGTCGTGCAAAAAGCCGATCCCCATATTGGTTTTTTGCATCGCGGTACCGAAAAGCTGATCGAAGAAAAAACGTATCTTCAGGCCTTGCCCTATTTTGATCGTCTTGATTATGTATCGCCCATGTGCCAAGAGCATGCCTTTGTGTTGGCCGTTGAGAACTTAATGGGCATTAAAATCCCCCTGCGTGCCCAGTACATTCGTGTTTTGTTTTCAGAAATAACGCGTCTTTTAAATCACAACCTCAATATTGTCTCGTTTGCTATCGACCTTGGTGCGTTAACCCCTTTCTTGTGGGGGTTTGAAGAGCGAGAAAAATTGATGACGTTTTACGAGCGTGTGTCGGGCGCACGCATGCATGCCAACTATTTTCGCCCAGGGGGCGTGCACAAAGATTTACCTGCAGGTTTTGCCGAAGACCTTGAAGAGGTGCTTGTCAGTTTTGAAGCCTTTATCAACGACATCGAGGAGGTGCTGACCGAAAACCGCATCTTTAAACAGCGCACGGTTGATATTGGTGTGATCACGAAAGAGCAGGCGCTTGATTGGGGTTTTACGGGGCCGCCGCTGCGTGCATCGGGTGTGCCTTGGGACTTAAGGCGCTCGCAGCCTTACGAGGTTTACGATCGCATGAACTTTCTTGTGCCCGTTGGCCAAAAAGGTGACTGCTATGACCGTTACCTTGTGCGCATGGGCGAGATGCGTGAAAGCCTGAAGATTATTCGCCAGTGCTTGCGTGAGATTCCACCCGGTAACGTGATGGTGAATAACTGGAAAGTGGCGCCGCCGCCGCGTGAGGTGATGAAAAACTCGATGGAAGCTTTAATTCACCACTTTAAGCTTTTTTCAGAAGGCTTTCATGTGCCAGAAGGTGACATTTATACAGCCATTGAAGCGCCGAAAGGCGAATTTGGCGTGTATCTTGTATCGGACGGGACGAATAGACCTTATCGTTGCAAAATTCGCGCACCAGGCTTTGCGTTTTTGCAAGCATTTGATGTGATGACGCGCGGGCATGCCCTGGCAGATGTGCCATCGATCTTGGGGTCTTTAGACATTGTTTTTGGAGAAGTGGACAGATGACGACAAAAAGCCCAGCTGCTTCAAAACCTTTTAAGTTTGATGATCAAAACCTTGAGACCATCCAGCGGCTTTTAAAACAATATCCCGAAGACAGGGCCCAAAGTGCTTTGTTGCCCACCTTGTGGCTTGCGCAGCGTCAAAATGACGGCTGGCTTTCAGAGTCGGCCCTTAGAGAGGTTGCCGACGTTTTGCGTGTGCCTTTTGTGCGTGTTTTTGAGGTGGCAACGTTTTACACCATGTTTCGCTTAAAACCTGTGGGTAAGTATTTCATTCAGATTTGTCGCACGACGTCTTGCTGGCTTCGCGGATCGGACGATTTGACCGAGGCATGCCACAGCTTTTTAAAGGTCAAGCCCCAAGAGGTGACATCAGATGGTCGGTTTTCGTACGAGGAAGTTGAATGCCTTGGCGCCTGCTGTAATGCGCCCATGGTGCAAATCAATGATGCGTACTATGAAGATTTAACGCCCAAAGATCTTGAGAATATTTTAGATAAGCTCTACAACGATAAGCCTGTGAAAGTGGGCTCTCAAAAGGGCCGTATCGCCTCTAAAGCGCATCAGCTTGATGCCTATTTAAAGAAAGACTAGAGGGGTTTATGCTTTCAGAAAAAGACCGCATTTTTACTAATCTGTTTGGCGAGCAGCCCTCGAGTCTTAAGGCCTGTCTGAAGCGGGGCGATTGGGATAAAACAAAAGCTCTTTTAAAGCGCGGCAAAAAGAAAATTATCGATGAAATCACAAAATCCGAGCTGCGTGGGCGCGGTGGTGCCGGCTTTTTAACAGGTAAAAAATGGTCCTTTGTGCCAAAGCGCGAGGGCAACAAGCCGCATTATCTTGTGATTAATGCCGATGAAAGCGAGCCTGGCACCTGCAAAGATCGCGAGATCTTAAGAAATGAACCACATAAATTGATTGAAGGTGCCTTAATTGCCGCCTTTGCGATCGAGGCCGAGGTGGCTTATGTGTATATAAGAGGCGAGTTTGTTGCCGAGGCCGACAAGCTAGAGGCCGCGGTGAAAGAAGCCTATGATGCGGGGCTTTTGGGAAAAAATGCTGCAGGTTCGGGCTGGAAGCTTGATCTTTATGTGCATCGAGGGGCCGGCGCTTACATCTGTGGCGAAGAAAGTGCGTTGCTTGAAAGCATCGAGGGCCGCAAAGGAATGCCTCGCTTAAAGCCGCCTTATCCAGCGTATGTGGGGCTTTTTGGTGCGCCGACGGTGGTGAACAACGTTGAAACTATTGCGGTGGTGCCCTCGATTATGCGTCGTGGCGCCAGCTGGTTTGCAAAAATTGGCCGTGCGATGAACACAGGTCCGAAGTTGTTTTCGATTTCGGGTCATGTGAATGCGCCTTGTAACGTTGAAGAGAGGATGGGCATTCCGCTGCGTGAGTTGATTGAAAAACACGCCGGTGGTGTGCGCGGTGGTTGGAGCAACCTTGCAGCGGTCATTCCAGGGGGTGGATCGGTGCCACTTATACCCAGTCATCTGTGTGAGGATGCACCGATGGATTTTGATGGGCTTGAGGCCCTTGGAACATCTCTTGGCAGTGCGGCGGTGATTGTGATTGATAAAAGTGCCGACATTGTCGAGGCCATTACACGTTTAAGCCATTTTTACATGCATGAAAGTTGTGGTCAGTGCACGCCCTGTCGAGAAGGAACCGGCTGGATGTGGCGTATTTTAAAACATATTCAAAAGGGCGATGCGAAAAAAGAAGATATCGAGCTGCTTTTTGATATTTCGCAAAATATCAAAAGTCATACCATTTGCGCGCTGGGTGATGCGGCAGCTTTGCCTGTTCAAGGGCTGATTAAACATTTTAGGGGGCAAATGGAAAAGAAATTGCAACCCAAAGATGTTGTTTTTAAAACACAAACACCCTTTGTAAAGGAGGACGCTTTGTGACGGAAAAGATCAAATGCACTATCGACGGTAAAGCGCTTGCGGTTGAGCCTGGCACAACTATTTTGCAGGCAACGCAGCTTTTAGGTATTGAGGTGCCGCTTTTTTGCTATCATCCCAGACTTTCTATTGCAGGTAACTGTCGCATGTGCCTTGTGGAGGTTGAAGGTAAAGCGTCACCGGTGGCAAGCTGTGCAACACCTGTGACCGACGGCGCGGCCATTAAAACCACAACACAGTTTGTGCGTGATTCACGTCAAGGCGCCTTAGAGTTTTTATTGTTGCACCATCCCCTTGATTGCCCCATTTGTGATCAAGGCGGCGAGTGTGACTTGCAAGATATTACCGTCTCTTACGGCTGTGATGCCACGCGCTATAAGTTTGCAAAGAGGGCGGTGCCGCAAAAAGATTTTGGCCCCTTAATTAAAACCGAAATGAATCGGTGCATCCACTGTACCCGGTGCGTGCGTTTTGCTACAGAAGTGGCGGGAGAGCCGCACCTGGGCGCTGTGAACCGTGGTGAGAAGACCGAAATTGTCAGTCTTTTGGGTCGTCCTTTCGCCTCAGAACTGTCGGGCAATGTAATCGATTTGTGCCCGGTGGGTGCGTTAACATCAAGACCTTATGCCTTTAAAGGGCGCCCTTGGGAGCTGACAAAGGTTGAAACTATTGATGTGATGGACGCGGTGGGATCGCACATTCGTGTTGATGCAAAGGGCCTTGAGGTGATGCGTATTTTGCCTCGTGTGTTCGAGCCCATTAATGAGGAGTGGATTTCAGACAAAACGCGCTTTGCGTGCGATGGTTTGAAAAAAAGCCGCCTTGATCGCGCCTATGTTAAAAACAGTGAAGGTGTTTTAAAAGAAGCCACTTTGGAGGCGGCGCTTAAAGTTGTAGCAGACAAGCTAAAGGCATGCCAAAGCTTTGAGGTCGCAGGTCTTGTAGGCGACATGGTTGATGCCGAGTCAATGTTTGTGTTCAAGCAGCTGATGTCAAAGCTAAACGTGCCGCATGTTGATTGTCGTCAAGACGGTGTGACGCAAAGCTTAAAGCCGCGATGCAGTTACATTATGAATACGCCCATTGCCGCGCTTGAAGAGGTGGATTTTGCGCTTTTTGTCGGTACAAACCCGCGCATCGAAGCACCCCTTATCAATGCACGCCTGCGCAAAGCCTATGCACATGGCAATCTTGAGGTGGGCATCTTGGGCCCTTCGGTTGATCTAAGCTATCCTTCAACACACTATGGTGATGACCCTGCTTTGCTTGAGGCCATTCACAGTGGCAAACATCCCGCAGCCAAAAAGCTTGAAGCGGCCAAAAAACCCATCCTGATTATTGGGCAGGCAGCTTTGCGCCGCAAAGATAGCGGTCGGTTGCTGGCCTTGTGTCATCAAATTGCAGACAAGTATGGCTTGCTTTCCAAAGATTGGTGTGGTTTTAATGTGTTGCAGTTGGCGGCAAGCCGTGTGGGTGGCCTTGACCTGGGGCTTGTGCCCTCAAAAGGTGGCAAAAGCACAGAAGACATTTTGAATGCGGCTTCTATCGGCACACTCAAAGTTGTGTATCTTTTAGGTGCTGACGAAATAGATACCTCTTGTCTGAAAGATACGTTTGTGATTTACCAAGGGCACCATGGTGATCAAGGAGCGGCCGTTGCGGATGTGATTTTGCCGGCTGCCGCTTATACGGAAAAAGATGGCTTGTATGTGAATGCTGAAGGGCGGCCGCAATACGCGCACCGTGCCTGCCCCGCACCAGGTGACGCCCTTGAGGACTGGAAAATCCTTTCGCACGTTTTAAGGCAGATTGATCCAGACGCTGCCTTTAACACACTGCACGATGTCAGAGAAGCGTTGTTTAAAGCCTATCCGCACCTGTCTAAGGTAGGCAGCCTTCTAAAGAAGCCTTTTGAGCCTTTCCTTGACCAAATTACCGTGGCCGGCAAGTTTAGCGATGGCCCCCTTAAGCCTGCTCTTGAGAACTTTTATCAGACCAATGTGATTTCGCGCTATTCAGAAACCATGGCGCAGTGCGCAAAAACTTTTTTTAAAAAAAATGAGAGTACTCTTTAAAGATGCAAGATCTTAGCGTGTGGCTTTTGTCCTTTCTTTCGGTGCTGCTTCCAGAGGGTTCTTTTTTGGAGAGTCAGGCGCTTTTGCTGACCGTGCAAGCCCTTATCGTTTTGGTGCCATTCCTTTTGGCGGTGGCTTACCTTACTTTTTTTGAAAGAAAAGTGATGGGGTATATGCAGTTGCGTCCTGGGCCCAATGTTGTGGGCTGGTTTGGTTTGTTGCAGCCTTTTGCGGACGCGCTCAAGCTGATGCACAAAGAGACCATTATTCCAAAAAACGCACACAAAGGGCTGTTTTTGATGGCGCCCCTTATTTGCTTTACCGTTTCGTTGGCATCGTGGGCCATTATCCCTTGGGGTGATGGCTGGGTGGTCAGTGATCTGAATGTGGGTATTTTGTATCTTTTCGCCCTGTCGTCAATTGGGGTTTATGGCATTATTCTAGCGGGCTGGGCCAGTCAGTCGCGTTACGCGTTTTTGGGCAGCATGCGGTCGGTGGCGCAGATGATTTCGTATGAGGTCTCTATTGGTTGCGTTTTGATGATTGTGGTGATGCATGCCGGTTCTTTAAACCTAAGCGATATCGTGCGGGCGCAAGAGACGGTTTGGTTTGTAGTGCCACATTTGCCCATGGCCGTTGTGTTCTTTATCTCGGCGTTGGCCGAGACCAACAGAACGCCTTTTGACCTACCCGAAGCCGAAGCCGAACTGGTTGCAGGGTATAACGTTGAGTATTCTTCTTTAAGTTTTGGCATGTTCTTTTTAGCCGAATACGCCAACATGATTTTAATGAGTGCCTTGTTTTCCATTTTCTTTTTAGGGGGCTGGTTGCCGCCCTTTCCGGTGGCGCCCTTTACTTGGTTTCCTGGATTTTTTTGGATGGCGTTTAAAATTGCGCTGTCGCTTTTTGTCTTTTTGTGGGTGCGTTCAACCTTGCCACGTTATCGCTATGATCAATTGATGCGCATTGGTTGGAAAGTCTTTTTGCCCTTAACGTTGGTGTGGATTTTGCTGTCTGGTTTTTGTCTTCTGCTTTTAGAATCGGCGCCAGGTCTGTGATGAAGAAAATTTTTAAAAAAATAAGCTTTTTTTGTGACAAAAATCAATTGAAGTGGTTTATAAAGTATATCCTATTGCTGGATATCTTTTATGGCATGCGCAAAACATTGCAGTATTTTTTTCGCTCAAAGGCGACGCTTTCGTACCCCCATGAAAAGGGGCCTTTGTCACAAAGGTTTCGGGGAGAGCACGCCTTGAGACGGTATCCCAACGGTGAAGAACGTTGCATTGCTTGCAAACTGTGTGAAGTCATTTGTCCGGCACAAGCCATTACCATCGAGGCTGAAACGCGCGAAGATGGATCGCGCAGAGCGGTGCGTTACAACATTGATATGACCAAGTGCATTTACTGTGGTTTGTGTCAGGAAGCATGCCCTGTGGATGCGATTGTCGAGGGGCCTAACTTTGAGTTTGCAACGCATACACGTCAAGAGCTTTATTATACAAAAGAAAAGTTGTTAGATAACGGGGCGCGCTGGGAGAAAGAGCTTGAGCAGCGGCTGCGTGCTGAAAAGCCGTCAAAGATGAAGCTCAAGGCAGAAGGAGAAAATCTTTTATGATTTTAAATCTTCTTTTTTATGGCTTTGCCTCTTTAAGTGTGTTCTCGGCTTTGTGCGTTATTTTTGCCAAACGCATGATCTATAACGTGCTTGCGCTTGTGTTGGTTTTTATCTCGGTCGCCGGCACCTTTATGCTGATGCATGCGGCTTTCTTGGGTATTGTGCTGGTGGTGCTTTATGTGGGCGCTGTTGCGGTCTTTTTCCTGTTTGCGGTGATGATGTTTGGCAACAAAATTGAAGAAGGCATGAAAAGTTCCAAGCTCTTTCTAGTGGTTGCTTGGTTGTTAGGTGGTGCCTTTTTCAGCGTGCTGCTTTTTTTGGTCACGTATGTCGGCTTTAACGAAAAGTTGCTTGTATCGTCTGCTGCAAGCGAGGTGGCCCTTTCTGCCAAAGCGATTGGTGATGTGCTTTACACAACTTATTTTTTGCCCTTCCAATTGCTGGGGCTCACTTTGTTTGTGGCGATTATTGGTGCCATTTCTTTAACGTTAAAGCATCAGAAAGATTTGAAGAGGCAAAGTACGTTTGAGCAAAACAAAACGCGGCCAGAGACACGGCTTCAGTATATGTTCGTCAAGCTAACACAGGGGCTTAAAGATGTTTGAGGTTGAGTTGATTCATTATTTGGTGCTTGCGGCCACTTTGTTTTCTTTGGGGGCGTTTGGCTTGGTGCTCAATCGCCGCAATTTGTTGCGTGCTCTTTTGTCTATCGAGCTTATGTTGCTTGCAGCCAACATTAATTTTGCGGCCTTTGCAAGGCATCTGAATGATGTGACGGGGCATGTGTTTGTGCTTTTTGCTTTTGCCATTGCCGCGGCTGAGTCGGCGATTGGTCTTGCGATTTTTATTGTTTATTTTCGAGAAACCAGCAGTCTCACTCTCTTTAAACCGCTTCTTAAAAAGTAAACACAAAATGATTTTGCCTGCCCTCTTTGCTGTCTTTGCGCCTTTGTTTGGCGGCGCCTTAACGGGTGTCCTTAATCAGCGTATCTCGCCTTATGTGGCTTATTTTTTAACCATCTCTTCGATGTGCGCAAGTTTTGGTGGTGCCTTGTTGGTTGTTTATGAGACGTGCCTTCAAGGGAACTCTTTTTATACACCTCTTTTCACTTTTTTGCAGGTGGGTGAGTTAAACGTGTCATGGTCGCTTTATCTTGATGCATTGAGTGGCTTGATGATGGGCATTATCACGTTTGTTTCTTTGATGGTGCATGTTTATTCGATAGGGTACATGAAAGGTGAGGAGGGCATTCCTCGCTTCATGTGCTATTTAAGCCTGTTTACTTTTTTTATGCTGGTGCTTGTTACCTCGGCGAATCTGTTGCAGCTTTTCGTGGGTTGGGAAGGTGTTGGCTTAGCATCGTATCTTTTGATTGGGTTTTATTACAAAAAGCCGTCGGCAGGTGAAGCCTCTCTTAAGGCTTTTTTGGTCAATCGCGTGGGGGATGCCGGTTTTATTATCGGTTTATGTCTTGCGTTTGTCTTTTGTCATTCACTTCAATTCTCAGACATTTTGCCGCGTGCTTCTGAAATGGCGTCGTTTTATGTGCAGGTGCCTTTCTGGGGTGCGGTGCCTTTTTCTGAGTTGCTTGCTTTGGCTTTTTTTGTGGGCGCCATGGGCAAATCTGCACAGCTTGGTTTGCACGTGTGGTTGCCTGATGCCATGGAAGGCCCAACGCCCGTGTCGGCGTTGATTCACGCCGCTACCATGGTGACGGCTGGTATTTTCTTAATGGTGCGTTTGGGGCCGGTTTTAGAGTATGCGCCTTTGGTTCAAACCTTTATTGTGTGGCTTGGAGGTCTCACATGTTTTGTGGCTGCAACCATTGGTTGTGTGCAAACAGACATTAAACGTGTGATTGCCTATTCAACGTGCAGTCAGTTGGGTTATATGTTTATGGCCGTTGGCTGTTCTGCCTATGGCGCTGCTATGTTTCATCTGACGACTCATGCGTTCTTTAAAGCGCTTCTCTTTTTATCGGCCGGGTCCACCATACATGCATTTTCTGGCACCCAAGAAATGGGTGAAATGGGTGGCGTGTGGCGCACGATTCCCTTTACATATGCGATGATCTGGATAGGCAGCTTAGCGCTTGCAGGCTTGCCTTTCTTTGCCGGCTTCTATTCAAAAGATGCGATTTTGGCCTACTTGTGGGGGTCGGGGGTTCAAAGCAGTGGCTTTGGTCTAACACTTGGTTTAGTGGTTGTGTTGCTGACGGCATTTTATAGCTGGCGTCTTATCTTTGTGGTGTTCCACGGACCCGTCCGTGCGTCCTCGATGGTGGTGGCACATATTCACGAATCACCCTGGGTCATGCGTGCGCCTTTGGTGTTTCTTGCCTTTGGTGCAGTTTTTGCGGGAAAGCTTGGCTTTGAGGCCTTTTTGGGGCCCAATCACATGTGGGGCAGCGCGCTTGCGCAGTATCAGCATGTGCCGCATTTGCCTTTTCTGTTTGAGTGCTTGCCAATTTTGCTGAGTTTATCAGGCATTGGTGTGG
>JBAJNL010000015.1:0-28914 GCA_036881885.1 Holosporaceae bacterium | reverse complement strand
GGTGCAAAAAGCTGTTGAGCGGATGATTTCGCGAAACCCTTTGGGGCGCCAGCAGATGCGTCATTTAAAAGTTTATAAGGGTGCCGAGCACCCGCACACAGGGCAAAACCCCGAGGTGTGGGATTTAAAAGCCGCCAACACCAAAAATGTTTTAAGACGAGGAGCCTAAATGTCAACGCAAGATCTGTCAGAGTTAAAGGCGACCGTTGAAACGACATCTAAAGGTCATACTGAAGCGGTCACGCTTGATGCCAAGGGGCGCGCTTATGCCACAGGCAAGCGGAAGTCGGCGGTAGCCCGTTTGTGGCTCAAATCGGGCACCTCTTCCAACAAAACCTCTTCGATCACCATCAATGGCAAGACCCATGACGCCTATTTTGCGCAAGATCACTTGCGTGCCTTGATGGAGCAGCCTCTTAAAGCGCTTGAGGCCGAGGGTCGTTTTCAGATTTTGTGCACCGTGAGGGGCAGCGGTCCGTCGGGTCAGGCTGGTGCGGTGCGTCATGCTTTGGCCAAAGCGTTATCGCTTTACAAGCCCGAGGCGCGCGGTCAGTTAAAAACACTGGGTCTTTTAACACGCGATGCCCGTGTGGTTGAGCGCAAAAAGTACGGCCAACCCAAAGCCAGAAAACGCTTCCAGTTCTCAAAACGCTAATCACCTATTATCCCGATACAGCGATATACCCGCAATCGCCATTGTGCAGCATAGCTTGTTGTGACATGGCATGCCTCAAAAACGTCATTGCGAGGAGAAACCTATGTTTCGACGTGGCAATCCATCGTGTGCCTTAGCCGCCAAAGATATTCTTTAGGTGCTCGGCCAGTGGATCGCCACCGGCACGCCTTCGCGATGACGGTCAGGTTTGTCATTGCGAGGAGAAGCTTATGTTTCGACGCGGCAATCCACGTGTGCCTTAGCCAACTCAGGTGCGCTGTATGTGGATCGCCACAGGCTGCGCCTTCGCGATGACAAGGGAGGGGTTAGCCGGTCGCGATGACGAAGATAAATTGTTTCTTGATTTTGCATAAAAATTTGCTAAATTTGTGGATGGTGGAGAATGCCCTTCGCGCGCCTAAAAGAAAAAAAACAACGAAAGAAAAAGAAGCGCAATCGCCATAGATATCCCGACATCTGCGCGATGACGAGGGCTCTTTCAGCGGTTTAGGAGGCGGTGGAATCAGGCGCAGTCGAGCTTGGTCGAATACTTTTTGTTAAGCGACCAGACAGATATTCTTTCAATGCTGCCGCCGACTCTGCACTCAAACACTCTTTTGCGATCTCAAATGTAATGGCTCCTTGCAAAATAAGTTGTGCCCAAGTGCCTAACCTCTCTTTGCGTGCTTCTTCCAGGCCTATTTTGAATCCCTCTTCTCGTGCGCGCTCGCGCGCAATCAGGAATGTTGCACCATAAACCTGCTGCAGCTCGGACGTTTCACTTTTATACTCTAGCCTGTCTTCTAGTGTCCATTTTTTGTATCGCAGCACTTGAAGCATCGATTTCACAAAAGGCTTTTGTTTTATATAAGGTTTAAGCGATGCCATGTGCTCGGCTGTTAAATCTTTTGCATGCCGCACAATGCCTAAAAACCACTGCTGATCTGTAAAAGTTTCAAAAAAGCTGGGGTCCCACTCTTTGCCTTGCGGAAAAAGCGTCAAAGTATCACTTGCAGAAGGCTTTTTAAGGGGAAAACGCCGCCCATCTGTTAATTGAACATAAAAATTTTCCAGCGATGTTCTGTCACCTGAAGGGGTGTATTCCGAAAGACCACCAAGTGTTGCAATATCTTCAACACCAACTTTGCAGTGGGGCACAAACAGCTCGAGAAACTTCATTAAAATGGCGTTGTTTTGCAACAATTTTTTAAAACCAGTATCAAGCTGGCCATCGGCATAAATCTGTTCTTCGGGAAGCGCTAACACACGGCTCATCACCGGCTTACCAAGTTGTTGAGGTGAACTTGCGGCACTTTTGTGGCTACGGCGTCTTTTTTTGGCCGGTCTTTCTGGCTGCAAAGACGCGGCCTCTTTAGGGGCAGGGCCTGCCTCGTCATCGCTTCTTTTGCGTTTTAGCGTGGGGGCTGCGCTGGCTTCATCGCTGGCCTCGTCATCACCGGGCCCTGGTGCCCATAAGCCATTTGCGCCACACAAAGCCAGTAAAAAGAAGGCAATATAATTCAGTTGTTTTTGACGAAAGCGACGCATCATCTCGTTGACCTTTAAGCTGATTTATCAAGCAAATCAATTGTTTGTTAAGTCAAAAGATAAACTTTGTCAATAAAAATAATAATATAGACAGAGTTGCGTTATACATAGGTTGTCACAGAAGTAATGATGTTTGTTGTGGGTAGCGCGTTTTTAAGCTCTTGTATTACTTGGCTTGAAAAAGCATTTCTTGAAAGATGTAGCTTGATTAACCCCTTAAGTGACATCAGCGTTTCTTGGCAGGCATCGGTCAGCAGATTATTTGATAAAAAAAGCTTTTTGAAGCGGGTGTTTCCTTGAAAAATTGCAAGCAAGCTGTCTGTTAAACCGCAATGTTCCAAAGTGACTTGGCGCAGGCACGGTAGTGAATCCGATGTAAGATAATGCATGTCATCTTCTGTGAGAGGTTTTTGTAAAGCGAGGGTTTCAAGAGCGTGGGCGCTTTGTAAAAGGGTGCGAAGCGCAACGTTTGCTGGCATTTGCTCATGAATTTGCAAATGTCGCAGGTTGGCATAGCACGGAATCACACCGAGCCATGATGCCATATTGTCAGAAAAGGGAAATTTTAAAACGCGCAGGTTAGACGCGTTAAGGGGTGTGAACTTAACAGGCGCTATAGCTTTATCGTCAAGACAAAGCGTTTTAAGAGATGGCGTCCTTTGAAGCTGTTCAACCACAGCTTGGTTGATGCCGCGTAGGTGGACTGTTTTTAAGCCTTGCAGACTGCCAAGTCCTTGTGCGCTTTCCTCATCCACAAAAGCGATATGAAGGGACGTGAGTGATAGAGGTAAGCATGTCGCTGTTAAGCCCATGTGTCCATTAAGGTACAAGCCTTTTATCGTGCGAAGGTTTGTGAGCGATGCAAGTTCTGGGGCATTTTCTGGCAACAGATCACACGCTAAAACCAGTTTTTGAATCTGATTAAGCGGTGCCAGGCATCCAGGCGTTAACGTTGTGGTGGCCCCCAAGGTGAGGTGTTTAAGGTTTTCGCACCGACCGATATTATGTGCCATTTGCGCGTTAAAAAGGCAGCCATGCAAGTGAATAGAAGAAAGCTTTCTGAAAAGAGGAAAAAAAGCGCCATCCCCCTGAAGTGCAAAAGCAGATGCTGATTGCAGAAAGTGAAAGGACAGTCGCTTCAGATTGGGAAACATGTGGGGCAAGGTGGCTGTAAGGTAGTAAAAGGTATCTTGAATCGATTTTGTATCATTGGGATCCAGATGAAATGACCATCCCTCGGCCTCACCTGTTCCCTGGTTTGCAAGGTCAGGGGAGCTGATCAGAAAATCAAAATTGAGCTCTGTGGGAGAGTGGATTGCCAAATCATTGTGATAGACACCCTGACAAGCCTTGAAGGCGGTCTGAAGGTTGGTGGCGATCTTCAACCTGTCCTTGCGTGAAACGGATATGGGTTGTTCTAAAAATCTTTTGCGCGCCTCTTGCACAGAAAGTGATGCGGCTTGGGGTGTGTGAGAAGGTGTTGCACTTGCGGCAGAGGGGGTGGTGCTTTCAGAACGGGCGCTTGTTTGTAAGGTGGGGGGGTCTTTGGGAGATGTGGCCACAAGTGGCCATGTGGTAACGGCGATCAGAAAAGAAAGACAAACAATTTTGACAATATGGTGCATTATTTGTTGCTCAATATGAAAATATTAAGCAATTAATAACCAATAAAAACAAGGAGTTCAATGGTTTTTATTGTATAATTTATTGTTTTGTATTTTTTTTAAAAGTGCTTTTGTAACAGATGTGGCGTGCCGATCGTTTTTTTGAAACGTATGTGTGTAAAAGTTCGACAACTTTATCGTTTAAGAACTTCAAGAAAAACCTTTTGGGGAATTTCTACATTGCCAAAGCGTTTCAGCATACGCTTTTTTCCTGCTTTTTGTTTTTCAAGCAGTTTGCGTTTGCGGGTAATGTCGCCGCCCATAACACTTGGCGGTGACGTCTTTGCGCATGGCCGAAATCGTCTCGCGCGCGATAATCTTGCCACCAATGGCAGCTTGGATGGCAATTTTGAACAGTTGCCGCGGAATCAGCTCTTTCAGGCGTTCACATAAAACACGTCCCCGTGATTCGGCATGCATGCGGTGCACAATGGTGGAAAAGGCATCGACCGGCTCGCCATTGACCAAGATGGTGAGCCGCACAAGGTCGCCCTCTTCATAGCCGTCCATGTGGTAATCAAAGCTGGCATAGCCTTTGGATGCAGACTTAAGGCGGTCGTAAAAATCAAAAACTACCTCATTAAGCGGCAAGCGATACACAAGCATGATGCGTCGGCCCACATAAGTCATTTCGTCCTGCACGCCGCGGCGTTCGTTGCACAGGTTCAGCACCGCGCCCACATGTTCTTCGGGCACTAAAATGGTGGCTTTCACCCATGGCTCTTCGATATGCTCAATTTTCATGATATCAGGCATGTCAGCCGGATTGTGCAGGGCAATCATGTCACCGGCGTCAGAACGCGCGCCTTTTTTAAGGTAGAAGTGGTACACAACGCTGGGTGATGTGGCCATCAGATCCAGTTTAAATTCGCGCAGCAAGCGCTCTTGCACAATCTCAAGATGCAAAAGGCCTAAAAACCCACAGCGAAAGCCAAGCCCCAGGGCCGTTGACGTTTCGGCCTCAAAGAAAAAGCTGGCATCGTTAAGGCGCAATTTTTCAAGACTGTCTCTTAAGTGGTCAAAATCACCTGGATCGATGGGAAACAGGCCGCAGAAAACCACAGGTTGTGACGCTTTAAAACCCTCAAGTGGCTTGTCGGTTGGGCGTTTGTCATGCGTGATGGTGTCACCTACTTGGCAGTCAGCAACGTGTTTAATGTTGGCGACAAAATAGCCCACCTCGCCCGCGGCCAGCTGTGCAACTTTTTCAGGTTTGGGTGTAAAAACACCCAGCGCATCAATTTTATAGGCGGCGGCGCCGGCCATCATACGAATGGTTTCGTTGGTTTTGAGTGTACCTTCCATCACACGAATCAGCACCACAACACCCAAATAGGCATCGTACCAACTGTCGACCAAAAGCGCTTTAAGGGGCACATCGCGCGCGCCCTTAGGGGGCGGCAGCAATTTGACAATGGCCTCGAGTACATCTTGAACACCCATGCCTGTTTTGGCCGAGATCGGCAGAGCGTTTTGTGTGTCAAGGCCAATCACATCTTCGATTTGTGCCTTGCAGCGATCAGCGTCGGCCGCCGGCAGGTCCACTTTATTCAGAACGGGCACAATGACGTGGTCGGCCTCAAGAGCTGTGTAAACGTTAGCCAGTGTCTGTGCTTCAACGCCTTGGCTTGCATCGACCACCAAAAGTGAGCCCTCACACGCTGCCAGCGAGCGCGAGACCTCATAGGCAAAATCAACATGTCCCGGCGTGTCCATCAGGTTAAGCTGAAAAATCTCACCCGAGTTTGCTTTATAAATCAAACGCACTGTTTGAGCTTTGATGGTGATACCGCGTTCGCGTTCAATATCCATGCTATCAAGAACCTGGTCTTGAAACTCACGGTCTGTTAAGCCGCCACAGATCTGAATAAGGCGGTCTGCAAGGGTCGATTTGCCGTGGTCTATGTGCGCAATAATAGAAAAGTTGCGAATGTTTTGTTGCGGAATGTGCGACATCTGAGACATGCTTTTCCTTTAGACTACATCGCGACGTAATTGCGCGCCTAATTCTTGTGTTGCGTTAAGTGCCTTGTTAAAAAGCTCTTCAGCCCAGGCGTCTGTGGCCCCCTTTTGGGTGGGCAAAAAAGACAGTCTTAGCGCGATCGATTTCTTTTTGTCTTGCGCAAGTGTGGCATCTTGAAACACGTCAAAAACGTCCAGCTTATGCAAAGGTGTGCCGACTGCTTTTTTAATGGCATTTTGCAACATGCGTGCCGTGACTTCTTCTGGGACAACGATGCTTAAATCTCTGACCATCGGTTGGTAAATGCTGGGTGCAAACGGCGTGGGTTTCTTGGCTAAGGCGGCCACGTTTTGAAGGCATAGTTCGGCTACAAAAAGAGGGCCTGTGCATCCGCAGGTTTGCAACAGTTTGGGATGCAGTGCGCCAAACGTTATCACGGGTTGGCCATTTGCAACAAAGGCGCCTGATTGGCCCGGATGATAAACACCACACAGCGCTTCTGGCACGCTGTCGATCGCCAGGTCTTCTGGTATATAAAAGGCCTTGAGCAGGCTTGCAAGGTGCCCTTTAAGGCGCCACACATCATGGGTTTGTGCACGCCAAGAGGTTGTTTGTGGCGGTGGCATCACCAAGGCGAGATGCAACGCTTCGCTAAAAGGGTGCTCTTTGTTGGCGTTATTCCGGTGATACACAACACCCACCTCAAAAAGCCCGGTGCCCATATCAAGATGATTGTTTTGATGCCATAAAACGGTCTCTAAAAGTCCTGGAATCAGCGAGGGACGCATTGTGGACATGTCTTGGCTGATAGGATTTTCAAGGGCTATCAGTTTTTCTTGTGGGGCAAACGTCGCTGCTTTGGACGCGGCGATAAATGACCATGTCACAGCCTCGCAAAAGCCCTTGCCAACCATAACGGCGCGTGCATTTTCGGCTTGGCGATAAGAGGGTGGCGTCGGCTTTCCCACATTGCTTAAATTGGCAGGCAAAGGCGTTGCTGGGATATGCTCATAGCCTTTAAGGCGCAAAATATCTTCGACAATAGAGGCATTGTTTTCAATATCAAAACGCCAGCTAGGCGGTGTGACAAGCAATTTATTCTCTTCTGCCTGCGTGGGGTTAAAGCCTGTTGCCTCTAGAAAGTGTTGTTGTTGCGCAAGCGGCACATCAAGGCCGCTGAGGGTTTGAACAGTTTTGGGGTCATACACAAAACCAGATGCACTTTTTGGTTGCTCTCCCACCAACACATAGCCATGCGTTTGACCTGCGGCGGAACCCCAAAGAGCGGTGGCCGTTTGCAAGCCCTTTTCAAGGGATGCCGGGTCAACACCTCGCTCAAAACGCAAAGCAGCGTCTGTGACAAGACTTAAGCGTCTTGCAGTACACGTGATATAAATGGGGTCAAAAAAAGCCGCTTCCATGTAGATATTGTGTGTGCTTTCGTTAACGGCCGAGCGCGCACCACCAATGATGCCTCCCAGTGCCAGAACGCCTTTGTCATCTGCGATCACGATATCTTGCTCTAAAAGCTGATAAGATGTGCCGTTTAAGGCTTCAAAGTGCTCGCCTTTTTGGGCCAGCCTTACAATGATGTTGCCTTGAATGGTGTCGGCATCGAACACATGAAGCGGGCGATTATAGCCATAGGTCATCACGTTGGTTAAATCGACAGGCAGGTTCAGGGTGTTAACACCTAAAAGTTGTAAGTGCCTTTGCAGCTTGGGCAAAGAGGCCGTCATGTCAACGTTTTCGAAGGCAGCCAGTGCAAAGAAAGGGCAGCCCTCTTTTGCCTGTGCGTCGATTGTGACGTTGCGGCCCAACAAGGGACCCTGCGTGCGTGAAAGCATGCTTTGCGCCGTCCAGGGTTTTAAAGTGCCACATCCGGCCGCTGCCAGTTCACGTGCAATGCCATAAACACCCATCAAATCTGGTCTATTGGGGGTGACGTCAACACCGATCACTGCAAGGTCAAGCTCAAGAGCCGAGGCAACAGATGTGTCAATAGATGTGCCGGTTGGCAGCGAGGCGATATGCTTTTTATCCATGGGAAAAAGCTCATCGAGGCCTAATTCGTCAAACGAACACAACATGCCACAGCTTTCAACGCCACGTAATGTGGTTTTTTGAATATGAAAAGCCCCTTTGGGAATAAAAGAACCGACGGGTGCAAAAATCGTCAATAAACCTGGGCGCACATTGGATGCACCACAAACAACGCTTGCGGTTTGTGTGGCCGTGCGCACTTTACACACAGACAGGCGATCTGCTTGTGGGTGGGGCGCAACGTTTGTCACTTCAGCTACTTCAAAGCTGTTTAAAAGTGTTGGCCAGTCTTGTACGCTGTCTACCTCAAGCCCCAAAGAGGTGAGTTTTTCGCACAGCTGCTTTAAAGAGAGATCTGTGGCGAGAAATTCTTTTAACCATTTATCGGTTAACTTCATGGGATAAGAGCTCTATGTTATAACTGGTTTAGCTTGTTTATTGTTATCACCCTTCGTGCATCACGATCAAGAGGACAATCAGATGGACCGTCATCGCCTAACACCAAAAATTGTGGCCACGCTTATCTTTAAACTTTTGATTCTTATTGTTTTATGTGTTGCATTTAAGCGCTATAAAACCACTGTTGACACTGATAAAGTGGCACAGAAGTTGCTCGCTTCTAAAGGCACAACAGATAAAGGTTGTATGTAATTTATGACTCAAGAGGTTTTTTCTGATGGAATCAGCTGATTTATCGCGTTTGCAGTTTGCTGTGACGGCGCTTTACCATTTCATTTTTGTACCTCTTACGCTGGGGCTTGTGGTCATTGTCGCCATGATGGAGACAGTGTATGTGGTAACACGCGAAGAGATCTGGAAAAAGATCACAAAGTTCTGGGGGCTGCTTTTTGGGATAAACTTTGCAATGGGCGTTGCAACCGGTATCACCATGGAGTTTCAGTTTGGCACCAACTGGTCATACTATGCGCACTATGTGGGCGACATCTTCGGTGTGCCTTTGGCCATTGAAGGCATGATGGCTTTTTTCTTTGAAGCTGCGTTTATTGGTTTGTTCTTTTTTGGCTGGGATCGTTTGTCGCCCAAAAAACACCTGATGGTGACGTGGGTCTTAGCCTTTGGCACATCGATGTCAGCTTTTTGGATTTTGGTTGCAAACGGTTGGATGCAAGATCCTGTTGGCTCTTTCTTTAACCCCGATACGATGCGCATGGAGCTTTCGTCTCTTTATAAAGTTGTCATGAACCCAATGGCACAATGTAAGTTTGTGCATACGCTGAATGCGGGTTATTTAACGGGCGCTACTTTTGTGACAGCTGTCAGCTTTTATTACTTAAAAAGGGGGCGCAATGTTGATGTGGCCAGGCGTTCTTTGTGGATTTCTAGCACGTTTGGACTGTTTGCTGCGCTTTCTGTGATCTTGTTGGGTGATGAAAGCGGTTACACGGTTGGCCACTCACAAAAAATGAAACTGGCCGCTATTGAGGGGGCATGGCGTGCTGAAGAGCCGCCCGCAGGCTTAACGCTTTTTGGTTGGCCCAACATGAAAACCCAAACAACAGACTATGCCATTAAAATACCTTATTTGATGGGCATTCTGGTGACACGCTCGCTGGATACAAAAATTTTGGGTGTGCATGATCTTGTTGAGCGTGGTGTCTCTCGCATTAAAAAGGGCATGATTGCTTATAATGCGCTGCAACTTTACAGAGAGTCACCCGCGAATGAGGAAGCTTTAAATCTGGTCAAAGCGTATGAAAAATACCTTGGATACGCACTTCTTCTTAAAAGGCATGTGCCTTCTGTAAAGGATGCAACGGCCTTTGATATACAAAGAGCGGCTGAAGACTTGATACCCAATGTGCCTGTTATTTTCTGGTGCTTTAGAATTATGGTTGGATGTGGCTTTGCCTTGCTGCTCTTTTTTGCATTGACTGCGCGGTGGGTTTGGCGTGACACGCTGTATCAAAAACCCCTTTTTCTACGCTTTGGCACATGGATTTGGCCGTTGCCTTGGTTGGCCTCTTTTTCTGGGTGGATTGTGGCCGAGCACGGAAGGCAACCATGGGCGATTGATAAGATTTTGCCCACGCACTATGGCGCTTCAACGCTGCCTGTTTCTTTTGTTCTGTTTACACTTTGTGGCTTCATTCTTCTTTACACGGTGCTGTTGGTTGTTGATGTGTTCTTAATGCTGAAATACATCAAATTGGGCCCTGATTATGTTGAAGATCCAGCACCTGCCAAAACACACCAGACATCTTAAGTACGTATGAGAGAGTATGTATGGAATTTTTAACAGATTACACAACACTTCGTTTTATTTGGTGGCTTCTTTTAGGCGCTATTTTCTGGTTCTTTGCTGTTAGCGAAGGCTTTGACATGGGAGTTGCGGTCATATCGCCGATTATTGGTGAAAAAGATGACGAGCGCCGTTTGATGTTGAACACCGTTGGGCCTGTTTGGGAAGGCAATCAAATTTGGCTTATCCTGGGCGCAGGTGCTATTTTTGCTGCTTGGCCTTTAGTCTATGGTGTTTTGTTTTCGGGGTTCTATCTGCCTCTCTTTGCTGTTTTAACAGCGTTAATTTTGCGGCCTGTGGGGTTTAAATTTCGCAGTAAAATCCACCATCCTTCGTGGAGAAAATTTTGGGATTGGTGTTTGTTCTTAGGGGGCGCTGTGCCCGCTTTAAGTTTTGGTCTTGTGCTTGGCGGTCTGGTCTCGGGTGCCTCTTTCTTTTTCGATTCCTCATCCATGCATCTTTGGGTAAGCGCTAATGTCGTGAACCTTTTACAGCCTTTACCTCTGTGTTCTGCGCTTTTGTGGCTGCTTTTGTTTGTCACGCACGGCGGCCTTTACCTGCATCTTAAACTAGAAAGCCCGCTGGTCAACAAAATCAGGCGCCTTTTGCCGCTGCGTTTTTGGGTAAGTATCTTGTTGTTTTTTGCCTTTTTATGTGTTTGGCGGCTTACTGTGCCCGATCGTTCGGTGGTGATGGCGACCAATCTGCCTTCAAATCCTTTGTTTAAATCGGTGATGCAGTTGCCGATGGGGCAGGGGGTCTTGAGCTGGTTGCCGCAAGGGTTCATGCTCTATGGCCTGATTTTGTTTACCGCTTTAACAGCTGGCATGATTGCCCTTTATCCTGCACGCACACGTCTTGTGTTTGTGCTGAACGCGTTACGCATGGGTGTTGTGATTGCCACAATAGGGATTGGTAATTTTCCTATCATTATCGCATCGTTGACGCATGTTGATCACAGTTTAACGCTTTGGGATGCCTCAAGTAGCCGCCTAACCTTGTTGATTATGCTGGTTGCGGTTATTTTGCTTTTGCCGATTATGCTTGTGTGTACGGCTTGGGTGTATAAAGTGTTAAAGGGGCCGCTGTCCGCAAAGGATGTCGAAAAAAAATCAAAAGAACTGTATTAAAACAAGGATAACAAGAGCTTATGTGGTATGTTTTTTGGGCCTTAAGCATGGCTTTTATTGTAGGTGTGGTTGTTGTGTATGCTGTGTGGCGTGAACACAAAGAAGAAGACGGTCAGGCGTCCCTTTACAAAGTGCCGTCACAAAGCGCTTCTCCTGCGTTGCGTATTCTAGAGCTTTTAAGTGCGCGCAATCTTTTAAAAAAGCATTTAAAAAAAAATCACAAGACACAGGCGCATGAAGACACATCAAGTCAATCACAAGCGCCTATTTCTCTTCACCTCAACGCAGAGCCAGATAATCATGAAAAAGAGTCGCAAAGTGCTCCTCAGTCGCCGCCAAAGAAAAAAAAAGGACGGCCACCTAAAACTACTTAGGGGTTTGTTGCATCGAGTGGGTGTTGCAGGCGTTCGTTTTGCGCTTTGTTTCGTTTTTAGTTTTTTTCTTTTGGGGCCTGCTTTGTGTGAGAAGCCACCTTATGGGCAAACACAAGACGAGGCGCGTCATCTTGAGCATAAAATCAATGGGGCGCTTTATAAAACTTGTCCGTCAGCGTGTCGCCGACAAAAAAAAGAGTGGTCGCATCAATACACGCTTGAGGAGGGCTGCAAGTGTCTTGATGCGCGCCAACAAAAAGATACTTTGTTGGGGTATGTTGATAGCGTTTGCGCATCTGCCTGTGCCAACCTTGAAGACTATTACTGGGGCGGCACTTATGACACGCAGCTGGGGTGTGTGTGCATGAAAACCAACGATGCCACCAAAAAGCGTTATGTTAAAACCCCGTCTTCGCAGTCGCCTGCATTGCCTGTTTTGGTGGAAGCGCCTTTGAGCGCGCAGTCTTTTGACAAATAAAAACACACTTTTTGGAATTGTTTCAAAGTGACTTTTGTGTGTATATCTAAAGCATGTCTTCTGAAAACACATTTGAATCTCTTTTAGACAGTCTAAAGGCTGCAGCAACACGCCAAGATCTTGAGGTCGCCAAAGCTCATTTTTTTGGTAAAAAAGGTTTTTTAACACAAAAAATGAAGGCGCTTTCAGCGCTTGATGGTGCTGCAAGAAAAGAGGAAGGTCAGCGTCTTAACGCGCTGAAACAAACGTTCCAAAAAGCCCTAGAAGCTAAACGTCTTGCGCTTGAAGAAGCGGTGCTTCAGCAACAGCTTTTAAAAGAGAAGAAGGATGTCACGCTGCCAGCAGCACCTCTTGAGGAAGTGATTGGCCACAGACACCCCTTATCTGTTGCGCTTGATGAAATGATCGAGATTTTTAAGGTCATGGGGTTTGCTTTAAAAGAGGGGCCCGAAATTGAAGATGATGAGCATAATTTTACGGCTCTTAATATCGCGCCACATCACCCCGCGCGCACATCGCACGATACTTTTTATGTAAAAGATGCACCCTTTTTGTTGCGTACCCATACGTCTAATGTTGAAATTCGCACGATGCGACGCGAGTCTCCGCCCATGCGCATGATTTCACCAGGGCGTGTGTTTCGCAGTGATAGCGATGCAACCCATACACCTATGTTTCATCAAATTGAAGGTCTTGTGATCGAAAAAGGCGTCCACATGGGGCATTTGACGCACTGTCTTAAAACTTTTTTGAAAGCGTACTTTGGCAAAGATTTGCCCATGCGGTTTCGCCCCAGCTATTTTCCCTTTACCGAGCCGTCATGTGAGGTCGATATCCAAATGCCCACTGTTGACGGTGCCGCTGAGAGGGAAGAGCCCAAGTGGCTTGAGGTTTTAGGGTGTGGCATGACACACGCGAATGTGTTGCGTCATATGGGCCTTGACCCCAGTGAACATCAAGGTTTTGCCTTTGGGTTGGGTGTCGAGCGTTTGCTGATGCTGAAAAAGGGTCTTTCAGATATTCGTGCTTTTTATGCCAATGATGTCAGGTGGTTAAAACACTTTGGGGTGTTTTCGCTTGCAAGCCAGCGTGCTGGCTAGTGTGCTGCGCTCTTTTTTTGGCTGCAGCTTTTCTTTGTAAGAGATGTGTTGCTGCGTGCAAGAGGCTTGTTTTTTGTCTTTGATTGGCGTAAAACAAAAGGTAAGGGTTCTTGTTGCAAGGATGTTCTCCTTTCGTTTTAAGGTCGGTTGCGTCCTTAACGGGGCTTGTAATAGGAGCGTAGCTCAATTGGTAGAGCACCGGTCTCCAAAACCGGGGGCTGGGGGTTCGAGTCCCTCCGCTCCTGCCAGGGCGCAAAAAGAGGAAATAAAAATGGCAGAAAGCCGTCAGCCTGCGTGGGTGACATTTATAAAGCAAGTACGTTTCGAAGCCAAAAAGGTGATTTGGCCCAAACGTCCAGAAGTTTTGACAACAACACTGTTTGTGTTTGTGATGGTCACGCTTTTTTCGATCTTTTTCATTGGTGTTGACGGTATCTTATCGTTTGGTGTGCGCTGGTTATTGCAATGACAGAGAATTTAAAACCCAGGTGGTACGTGGTCCACGTTTATTCGGGGTCCGAAGACAAGGTGATCCGAGAGATTCGCGAAAGGGCCGAGAAAAAAGGCCTTGATGAAAGCTTTTTAGAGCTTTTAGCACCCAAAGAAGAAAAGGTAGAGGTCAAGCGTGGGGTCAAGAAAGACGTTCAAAAGTCGTTTTTCCCCGGCTATATCTTGGTGAAGATGCTTTTGACAGATGAAACGCGGCACCTTGTGCATAATATTGATCGCGTGTCAGGCTTTTTAGGAGGCAAAGATCGTCCCAGCCCCATGTCGGAAAAAGAAGTGGCGCGCCTTAAGGGGGCGGTTGAGGAATCGCGCGAGCAACCTCAACAAGAAATCTCGTTTATGGTGGGCGAGTACGTTAGTGTGGTGGGCGGTCCCTTTAAGGGCTTGCGTGGCATGATCGATGTTATTTCTGATAAAAACCGTCTTAAGGTTTTGGCAGATGTGTTTGGTCGCCAAACGCCTATTGAAGTTGATTTTGCAGATGTTGAAAAGGAATGACCTTTTAAAGGAGTAGAGCTGAGATGGCAAAAAAAGTTAAAGGTTATATCAAGTTACAAATACCAGCGGGCAAGGCCAATCCTGCGCCGCCGGTAGGTCCGGCGCTTAGCCAAAAGGGCTTGAATATTATGGATTTTTGCAAAGATTTTAACGCAAAAACCCAAAAGATGCCGGCAGGTATGCCGGTGCCGGTGGTGATTACGGCCTTTGAAGATCGTACTTTTACCTACATTATTAAAAAGCCCCCCGTTTCTTATTTTTTGAAAAAGGTGTTGAACCTGCAAAAAGGATCATCTGCAACGGGGCGCTCAGAACCTGTGGCTGATATTACGCGTGCGCAGATTTTGGAAGTTGTGGCTGAGAAAATGGAAGAGCTTAACGCGCACACAGAAGAGGCCGCGTATCAAATGGTGCGAGGGTCTGCTTTATCTATGGGATTGAGGGTTGTCGAGTAATGAAAATCGCAAAACGGATGCGCGATGCGCAGAAAAAAATTGAAGACAAATCATACAGCCTTGAAGAAGGTTTAAAGCTTTTGAAAAGCCTGCCCACATGTAAGTTTGACGAAACCCTTGATATGGCTGTTTGTTTAAATATTGACGTTAAAGGTGCGCAGCCCTTGCGTGGTGTGGTAGACCTGCCCGAGGGGACTGGAAAAACCGTGCGCGTTGCAGTATTTGCCCGTGGTCCTAAAGCGGAAGAGGCTAAAAAAGCAGGTGCCGACATTGTGGGTGCCGAAGATCTGATGGAGACCATCCAAAAGGGTGAGCTTAACTTTGATCGTTGTATTGCAACACCCGACATGATGGGTATTGTGGGGCGTATTGGTCGTTTCTTGGGCCCTAAAGGTTTGATGCCAAACCCCAAGCTGGGAACGGTGACCATGGATGTGGCAGCGGCTATTAAAGCGGCCAAGGGTGGCCAAATTGAATACCGCATGGACAAAGCTGGTGTTGTGCACGCCGGTCTTGGTAAGATGAGCTTTGAAGGCGCAGCCCTTGAGAAAAACGTTAAGACGTTTATCGAGGTTTTGCAAAAAGCCAAACCACAAGGCAGCAAAGGTGTTTATATGAAAAAGGCCTATCTGTCATCCACCATGGGCCCTTCGATCGCCCTGTCTCTTAGTGAGCTAGGTGTCTAGTAAAATTTTCATTGATTGAAGGCGTCTCTTTTTAAAAGGGGCGCTTTTTTTTATGCGCGCAGCTTAAAGGCGTAAGTGACTTGTGCGAGTTGCGAAGCGTTAGCCGGTGATAAACTCGGTCACGGCTGAGATTTTACTTTTTTTCATCTGTGCAAAGGGGCCATGCCAAACAAGGCGTCCTTCGTGCAAAACACCCACGCGGTCAGAGATTTTTTCTGCAAGAGCCAGATCATGCGTGATGGTAAAGGTCGTGGCGTTAAGTTTTTGATGGGCTTTTTGAATCAAACTTGCAATCAGGCGTGAAAAGACAGGGTCAAGGCCAGCTGTGGGTTCGTCTAAAAACAAAAAATGGGGATTCAAAATAAGCGCCCGTGCAAGGGCCACCCGTCGTTGCATGCCGCCCGAGATATTGGCCGGAAAAAGATGCGCCACCTCTTTTGAAAGCCCCACCTGCTTTAAAACAGTAAGAGCCTTGGCATAAGCTTCTTTTCTTTTGTACCTTAAGGGGGGATGCAAAAGTGAGAACGCAACATTTTCCCACACCGAAAAGCTGTCAAACAAGGCTGAGCCTTGAAACACCATGCCGATTTGCCGCATGCGCTTTTTGTATTGTGCCTCAGATTCTTTTTGCAGCGACAGACCATTCATCAAGATTTTTCCCTGGTCGATGCGTAAAAGGCCTAAAAGACATTTTAAAAGCACTGACTTTCCCGAGCCCGACCGCCCAAGCAGTACAAATGATTCACCCTGTGGAACGTCTAAAGTGAATTGCCGCAGCACACGGTTGGTGGCGAAACTTTTATTGACTTTTTGAAAAGAAAGGGCAACAGACATCAGGATTCAAACAGCAACGCGGTTAAAAAATAATTGGCTAACAAAATGGTGATCGAGGCACCCACCACAGCTTTGGTGGTGGCATAGCCCACACCGGCGGCACCTTTTTTGGACTGATAGCCCTGATAGCAACCCGAAATGGCTACAATAAAGCCAAAAACCAGCGCTTTTAAAAGGCCCGACAACACGTCGCTTGGTTTCAGAAAATCAATGGTTTGCTGCAAATAGGCTTGGCTGACGAACCCCAGCTTATAAACGCCCACAAGATAACCGCCTAAAACGCCAATAATATCTGCAATCAACACCAAAAAAGGCAGCGAGACAAGGCAGGCCATGAGGCGTGGCCACACAAGATAGCGCAAGGGGTTGGTTGACAGCGTTGTCAGGGCATCGATTTGTTCGGTCACCCGCATCGAGCCAATTTCGGCCGCCATCGATGCCCCCAAACGCCCGGCCACCATAAGTCCTGCAAGGGTTGGTCCCAGCTCGCGCGTCATCGACAGCACCACAACTGTGGCAATGGCGCCCTCGCTGTGAAAGCGTGAAAAGCCTGTATAACTTTGAAGCGCCAAAACCATACCTGTAAAAAGCGCCGTTAGCCCCACAACGGGCAAAGAAAAAAAGGCCATTTCTAAAAGGTGTTTTTTAAAGGCGTCCATGTAATAGGGGGGCTTTAAGCCATAAAAAAACAAGCGCCCCACAAACAGTGAAAAAGCGCCAACCCTTTGAAGCAGCTCAAGAAAAAACCGCCCGATGGCGCTTAAAAAATCAACCAAAAAAAGCATAGACCTTGTCGCTGCCAACCTTTTGCCCTTCAGTATGCGCTTAAAGTTTAAGAGATGCAAAAAAAGGGCCTTGCCCCTTTGTGTACAAAGGCAACGCGTGAGTGTCTTTGGCAAATGCCGTGTCAGAATTATGTCTTTTAAGTGCAAAAAGAGTCACACCTGCGGGGGTTTTTTTTGGGAAAGCAGCTTTTTTTGAATCACTAACTGAGAGCTCCTTTCTTTTGGCAAAATTTTTTTGTTTTTTAGTATAAATTTTAATAAAAGGTTTTTTTGACTGATGAAGATTTCTATTTACTTGGCATCTTTTGTGCTGCTTAAGGCCATGATGCCAGTCGCGCTGTATGCACCGCCAGAAGAGGGCGATAATAATACATCGGTAAAATTAAAAGCTGCCACCTTTGAAAACGGTGGTAGTCCCTTAAACAGCAGCGTGCCCTCAAATATACCGCCAATATCAACTGCGCCACCTCCTCCACCACCGCTGCCTCCGGCCTCTTTCGAGCACGCCGTAAAGGGTTTGAAGGCACTGATTAGAGACAGCCCTGAAGCTAAGAAAGCCTTGGAAGCAGTGGAGCGTAGCCATAAGGTCGAAGTTGCCAAGTCGCGTAGCAAGCCGCACACGAAATCAACATCAGGCTCTAAAATTTCCTCAGCACAAGAGTGCCCTCAAGAGTCGAGGCGAGTAACAAGAAGCAATACAACTGCACAGCCAGCCAACCTGACACTCAGTTTGAAGATTCGTTCTCCGTTAACACAAATTGGCTTTTCTGTATCAGACGCAAAAAAAGCTGTTGATTCTGTTTGCAAGAGTTTGGAGATATTGAAGCAAGATTGTGAGAGGCAAACCGTGACATCTGATAGCAAAGATCTGAAAACTGTTAAGGAATTTTTAGAAAAGGTAACTAAAAAAGCTGCTGATGCTAGCAAGGGTGATGAGCAAAAAGAGGAGGAATTCAAGAAGGTTGTTGAGACTGTGAAGAATGTGATCAAAGAATCTGTTCCAGTTATTGAACAGCTTATTGAGGGTTCTGAAAAAAAACCTGAAACTATTAAGCAGGCTGGGGCAGATGCAAGTGTTCAGAAAGTCAGCGATTTTTCTGTCGTTGCTCAAGACTCAGAAAATGAAGACACAGTATCGGTGCAAGATCGTATAAGTCAGTTCAGTGGTCAGCAATCACAACAGGCGCCTGTGAAGCCAAAGATCGCACAAAAACCTGATTTAACCGCTAGGCCATCGGCACCTGTTGTTGAAGCAAAGGATCCAGAAGTTGTAAAGTCAACAGAAAACTTTGCGTTAGAAGAATCTGGCGAAGTGAATGATTCAACAACAACTGAGGCGGCATCTATTGTTGAGGAGCCAGTTGAAGAACTGGTAAGCGACGCAGAGGAAAAGCCAAAAACGCTTGCAGAGCGGCTTGCGGACCTTGAGCTAAACAAAACAACTGGTGATAAAAAAGCGACGGTACAAGAACAAACTTCCACAGGGAGTGTTAGCAGTTTAAAGGCTAAGTTTGAGCAGCAGACAAGCGTATCCCCACAAAACACCTAACAACACGCGTGGCGCCCTGGTCTTTTGTTTTGCAAAAGGCCAAAGCGCTTGCTGTGTTTTAAGTGGTGTGTTGAAAAAGGGCGCGTTTACCAAGATGGGTTAAGATTTCCCACACATTGGTGTGCGCCCAGCTGGCCAGTTTGTCGATGGTCAGTGTGTCGTCTAAAAATGTGGCCCATTCGGCTTGTGCTAAAACAGCCTCAGGGATGGCGGTGACATCAAGCGTGGTCAGATCCATCGAAACACGCCCTACAACAGGTGCCTTAAAGGTGGCAATTTTGGCGTACCCTTTGTTGCTGATCGATTGAAAATAGCCGTCGCCATAGCCAAGGCTGGCGGTGGCAAGGCGCATTTTGTGGGGGGCCGTGAATGTTTGGTCATACCCAATGGTGGCGCCCTTTGGCACGTCTTGTATTTGCAGTAGCCGTCCCCTTAGGGTGACAACAGGCTTGATGGCCTCTTTTAACGCGCCGGCGCCATTGACCGAGCCATACAAAAAGCGCCCCACGCGCGCGATATCATAAAAATAAGGTGTGCCCAGTAACAAAGCGCCCGAATTAGCAAAGCTGGCAGGTGTTTGCGGAAAAAGCTTGCAGGCTTGTTCGAACGCTAAGCGCTGTTCTTCGTTGTAGGGGTTGCCGACTTGATAGGCTGAAGCTGGGTGACTCATCACACCACCAATGGAAAGACCGCGGTACTGGGCCATGTTTTCGGCCATGTCGGTGGCCTCGCTTAAAGGCATGCCCAGCCGCTTCATGCCTGTATCCACTTGTATCCAGCAAGGCAAAGGCGTTTCTTGCTGCAACGTGTGCTGGCGCCACGCCGCGATTTGTGCCTTTGAGGTTAAAACCGGCGTCAGGCGCGCTGTAACGGCCTCTGGCATAGCCTTTTCCCACAACCCATTCAGCACGTGAATGGTGCTTAAGGCATCGCTTTGGCGCAGCGCTAGGGCCTCTTCAATGGTGGCCACAAAAAAGCGCTTGGTGCCTTTGTCGCGCAGCGCCTTGGCAACGGGAATCATGCCCAAGCCATAGGCATTGGTTTTAATTACAGGGGCGATCTCGCAGCTTTGACGCACGTGGCGCTGTAACATGGCAAAGTTATGCTGTATAGCGCTAAGGTTGATCGTTAAGATGGCTGACGCGGTTAAGGGGTCTTGAGGCATAGTCTTAAAAGCAAGGGCTGTCATTGTGTTGGGTGTGCAAGATCTGAAAATTTGGTCAACATACCATTAAAATGAAGGGTTACTTGGCCGATGGGGCCATGTCGTTGTTTTGCAATCATGATATCGGCCTGGTTGTGAACACGGCTCATTTTATCTTGCCAATCGCTCATTTTGTCTGAATTTTCGGCCGGCTTTTGGCGGGACATATAATATTCTTCACGATAGATAAACATCACCACATCCGCATCTTGTTCGATGGAGCCTGACTCTCTTAAGTCGGCCAACATGGGCCTTTTATCTTCACGCTGTTCAACCGAACGTGACAGCTGCGAGGCGGCAATCACAGGCACATTCAGCTCTTTTGCAAGGGCTTTTAGCTGGCGCGTAATGTATGAAAGCTCTTGCACGCGGTTTTCGGCCTTGTTACCCGCAAGCAGCTGCAGGTAATCAATCACAATAAGGCCCAAGCCGTGCTGCCGTAAGATGCGCCTGGCTTTGGTGCGCAGGGCGCTGACGGTTAGTGCGGGCGTGTCGTCAATATAAAAAGGCAAGCTGTTCAGCGTGCGCGAGACGTCAACAAACTTTGGAAAATCTTCTTGCGAGACCGACCCGCGCCGGATGCGGTCTGATGAAATGCCTGATTCTTGACCCAAAAGGCGCATGGCGATTTGCTCGGCCGACATTTCAAGCGAAAAAAAGGCACAAGGCGCCCCCTCTTTACCGTCGGTTTTCATAAACGCTTTGGCGGCATTAAAAGCAATGTTGGTCGAAAGACCGGTTTTGCCCATCGAGGGACGCCCTGCGATAATCACAAGGTCTGACGGATGCAGCCCACCCAATTGCTTATCAAGGTCCCTTAAACCTGTGGTCACGCCAACCACGTGGCTGTCGCGCTTAAAGGCGGTTTCGGCTGTTTGAATGGCATCCAACAAAGCCGATCGAAAGGGCGTGACGGCGCGCTCGTCCTCGCCCAAGCTGGCCAGATGAAACAGCTTTTCTTCGGCGGTTTCAATATGATCTTTTGCGTTTTTATCAAGCGTGACATTTTGAGCATCTTGCAAAAGCGTTTCGCCCACTTCTATCAGCTGACGTCTTAGGTAAAAGTCATAAATTTGCTGGCCATAACTTTTGGTGCTGGTCAGCGAGATAATGTGCTTGCCAAGCTCGGCCAAATACTGCGCACCGCCTAAATCGACAAGGGCTTTATCTTCTTTAAAAAACGGCATCAGCGTTAGCGGCGAGGCCAGGCTTCCCTTTTGTGCGCACACCTGAATGGCATCAAAAATACGCCCATGCAAAGGGTCAAAAAAGTGAGGTGGCTGCAAAAAATCACCCACATACTCAAGCAGCTTGTTGTTGTGCAGCAAGGCGCCCAGAAGGGCTTGTTCAAGTTCTAAGTTGTAAGGCAACGCAGGCACAAAAGGGCAGTCAGGGAAAAATTGTTTCTGGTCATTCTAAGACAAAACACATTTTATGTCACCCGGTTGCGCAAAGAAAAGAAGTGCTTTTTGAAGGGGTAAAGACACCCTTCTTTCTTTCTATAAAATTCTTTGTTGTTTTGAACAAAATTTTCTAAAAGGGTTTTTTGACTTATGAAAAAAAGTCTTTATTTTATATCACTTCTGTTGGCAAGCCAAGGTGTTGTCTCTTTTTTGCCTGCTATGTTTGGAGCGCCAGGTGCGCAAGATTCAGAGTATAATGGTGTAAATGGGCTGGCGCCAGCACCTAACGCTGTTCGCGGTACTATGCAGCTGGGAAGTGTAACGGTAAGCTTTCAAAGCCAGGACCCCACGTCTTCTGGGGCATTCGTAGGTACTGCTGCTTGTACATATGGTTTCTTAGAGAAGTCGCCAGAAATGGTCAAAGAATTAGCACAAGCAAGTCTGCGTCAGATGTCTGGCGGCGCTGGACTTTTGTCGCCGCATTCTGCCCAACAGCGTGTTGGCCATGAATCTCATTTGGCTATAACGCACTCGAACGACGAAACAAGTGCACAAAATCGTTCGCAGGGAACGCTTTGGGAACCACCCCTCCCTTCGGCAGCGCCTGCTGAACAGTGGTCCTTTAAACGCAGCAGTGAGAAAAGCGGTCTAGGTTGGTCTACTCAGTCTGTGCAAAATTCTGGTCAATTTCTACAAAAACAAAACGGATGGACCACGCCGTCTAACAGTTTTTTGCATGATGTGAGTGCGGGTGAGGATTGCTATTTTGCAGAGAGGCCGCAGCCTATGGATAAGCAGCCTGGCACCCGCCGCCGCGAGAAAACGTCCAATACAAAGCTTAGGCACGCTGCTTCTTTGCGCGTTTCCTGTGCTGGTGAGTATGCTGTATTGACAGAAAGACCTGTGCGTAGAACGCATTCATCGCGACAGCCAAACCCTTATGCAGAGGGCCTGTCTTCTGGGGGTGATCAGCATTTTGGCTCTCAGACCTTGCCTGGTAGAAGCAGTAAAAGACAGCCTTCAAAAGCTGTTGCCACTACTGAACCGCAATCCAATCAATCTTTGTCGGTGGGGTATAAATATCATGAGGGGGTATTAGGTGGGTATGCCTCCAGCTCTTCTCACTCTACAAACAGTGACGATGTTAGGAAATCGCGCAAACACTCAACAAAAACAAAAAAGAAGGCATCCAAAGAAACTTCAGATCTCTCGTCTCCTTTGCCACCTACGGGGGCAAGCCATGCACCACCGCCACCACCGCCACCACCGCCACCACTGCCAGGGCCGAGCAGTGCCCCTAAGCTGCCAACCGCGCCAGATCCGAATAATGGACCGTCGGGGCCGTCACATGCTTCAGTGCACAACAATGCGGATCGTAAAAAGACGCTGCTTCAGAGTGCAGAAAAAAAGCAATCTCCTGATCTCATAACAGAGATTCGACAGGGAATAACGCTAAAGAAACCTGAGGAATCAGAGAAAATGCGTGAGGAAAAAAGGAAAAAGGCGCCGAATCATGTGGCACCAGCAGGCACGCCTTCCTCAGGTCAGACGAGCGAGCCCACAAAAAGTATAGCTGAGCTAATGAAAGAGGTTGTGGACGACAGATATTCGGCTTTTCTTGGGAGTGATAGTGAAGGTGAGGACAGTGAAACAGAGGAAGAGCGCTGGAGTGACGAAGATGACAGTTCTAACGCCTCCTTGTCCAGCACAACTGTGAAGGCGCCGCCAGAACCGCTGTCGTGCCCTGTGTCATCCATAAGTGCTGCATCTTTACAGATGCCGCCAAAGCAGAGCAGTGGAAATCAAGAGCCTACTACGTTGAAAGAGCGACTTGCGGTAGTGCTAAAGCCTGGACAGAACCCGCTTTCTCGCAAGCCGGCGGCAGAGACATCAAGTTCTGCATTGTCGCAGATGCCGTCACTGGATCCGGAACCATCTGAGGAGCCGTCAGCTTATGAAGAGGACCTTTACGAAAGACTAAAACGTGAAAAAGCCGCACAGGCTGCAGCCGAAAGAGAGAAGGCAGAAAAGCAGCAACCAAAAACCGCCGCAGAAATATTTGGGGTTAAGCTAAAGCGTCGTGAAGCCCCTGCTGGAGCTGTTAAAGTGCTTTGAGTTTTGACCTGTACAAAAAAGGGTGCCGTCTTTGGCCAGTCATGCGGCAGAAAAGTCTTCTTGTCAGCACGAGGTTAGAGTGATGTGTTTCCTCTAGGCGCCCTTTAACCTCAAGCTTTCGGCGCTTCGTCTGCACAAGTAAAGACGCCAGAGGTGGAAGTGGCCGACCTCATCACTTTTGAGTAAAAAGAAAACACTTGTGCTGGTCTTTGGGCCAGCCATCACACGCTGCAGCGCACCTTTTCAAAAGGTGCGTTTTTTTATTTGATCAAACCTCTTGATCGTTTTGGTTGAACAAAAATGTATCGAATCTAAGCCGTTGTGCTGTCAAAAAAATACGCTGCTTTTGTTTTTTCAAATATCTGTTTTATATCTTTTTTTCTTTTTCATGTTTTTGTCTTAAAAGGGACTGATTTTTTCTCTTGCAAATTATCGATTTTTACGATATTTAATAACTTGAAAGCTGAATATTTTCTGCTCTGCGGAGAAGTTCTGCTTTCTGGATCTGAGCCCTTGGGTTCAGGAGGTTGCGTATTTTATGTGCGACCTTGCGTCTCCTAGACGTGAAGCCTCCCTGTAAACTGCCGGGCCTTTGGGCTCGGCTTTTTTTTTGTAAGGCCAGCTTTGCCTTTCAAGATCTCTTTTTCGATTCTAGGGCGCTTTTCGTAAAGAATGTGTTAAGCTTGAGTGCGTGGTTTATTCTAAACGATTCTGGTGAGTGTGAGCAAGAAAAAGAAAGACGCCAGCCTGCGGTGGTCGGCGGTTCATTTTGTGAAAGGCGCAACAGCGCCAGCCCATTATCCTGAAACTTTGTTGCCCGAGGTTGTTTTCATGGGGCGCTCTAACGTAGGCAAGTCGTCACTGCTGAATGCACTGTGGGGGCGCACTAAAATGGCGCACACGTCAAAAAGCCCTGGTAAAACGTCTGAGATTAATTTTTTTGAGGTGGACAAGACGTTTCTGTGCGTTGATCTGCCAGGTTATGGGTATGCGCGCGTTTCAAAAGTGATGTTGGCTTTGTGGAAAAAAATGCTGCCGGCTTATCTTGCAAAGCGTGCGCAGTTGGTGCATGCCTTTGTTTTGGTCGACAGTCGGCACACACCGAAGGACAGCGATATTGAAACCTATCGTTGGTTGCTGTCTTTGGGGCGTGAGGCCAGTTTTGTGATGACAAAAACAGATAAAACAAGTCAGAAAGTGCTGGCACAACACAAGGCCTATCTTGAGGAGGTGTTGGGGCATAAGCCGCCCATTTTTGCGCTGAGTGCGCGCAAGCCTGAGACACTGGATGCCTTGAAAGCGTTTATCGTTTCTGTGGTCAAGGGTGCGCTGGCGGTGGAAGAAGAGAACCCGTCTTAAGCGTGGGCGAAAGCTGTTTGGGTTTTCGTGGTTTACAGCTCTGTTGTTTGGCGGTAAAATGCGAGGTGTTAAAGAAAGATCTAAGGGATTCCCGTGCGCCTTTTTATACTGCTGTGCTTTTTGTTGATCACCGTTTTAATGATTGTGGTGATTTTGTTTCAAAAAAGTGAGTCGAGCCTTGGCTTTGGCAGTGGCACTATGGGTGGCATGATGACGGCAAGAGGAACAGCTAACTTGCTAACCCGTTTGACGGCCATTTTGGCGACGCTTTTTATTGTCTTTAGTTTATGGTTGGCCTATCTTGCGCGCCGTGAGGCCGAGCAGGGCAATTTGATAAGTCAATCAAAAGAGGCCGTGCCTTTGCAAGAAGCGCCTTTAAAGGATACACCCTTAAAAAGCACACCTTCAGCGCCAGCGCAATAGAGCTGTTTCTGTGTGCGTTAGTTGTTTGTTTTTGCTTTAATATCCAGTAGTTTGGGTGCCAAAAGAGCTTTTCTTGCACCTTGGGTTAAGATAGACTGACTTCTTTATTTAAGCTTTTTATATGACTGCATTAAAAAACGGTGCGCAGGGTTTTTGTGCCAAAAAAGGCCGTCGTGCGCCTTTAGCTTTTGTGTTTATCACAGGTGGGGTGTTGTCGTCGGTTGGCAAGGGCATGGTTGTGGCTTCTCTTGGTGCTTTGCTGAAAGCACGGGGGTTGCGTGTTGTGCTGCGCAAGCTTGACCCTTATTTGAACGTGAACCCAGGCCTTATGAGTCCCGCGCAACATGGTGAAGTGTATGTAACGGCCGATGGTGAAGAAACCGATCTTGATTTAGGGCATTACGAGCGCTTTGCTGGTGTGAGAACATCTGCGTTAGATTATGTGACGACAGGTAAAATTTATCAGCAGATTTTGCGTGACGAGCGATTGGGTGCGTTTGATGGCGCCACAGTGCAGGTGGTGCCCCATGTAACCAATGCCATTAAACATTTTTTGCAAGCAGAGACTGAAGCTCAAGATGTAGTGATTGCTGAAATAGGGGGCACGGTTGGTGATATTGAAGGCTTGCCTTTTTTAGAGGCGGTGCGTCAGCTGCGTTATGAAAGCAATGTGTCGGTTTGTTGTGTGCATGTTGGCTGGGTTCCGTATGTCAAATCTGCGGGCGAGTTGAAAACAAAGCCTTTCCAACATTCGGTCAAAGAGCTGCAGCGTGCGGGCATTCATCCTGATCTTTTAATGGTGCGTTCTGAACAAAAGCTTGAAGAGCGCCTTTTGCAAAAAATTAGTAATTTTTGCGGTGTACCTTTAAAGCACGTGGTGCCTGCCGAAGACCAAAGTGATCTTTACAGATTGCCTTTGGCCTATCACGAGGCCGGCTTAGATCAGGCTGTTTTACACGTTTTAAACCATTTGCCGGCAACTGAAGACGCTGCTGAGTCTCTTAAAGTGTGGAAGCGTTTATCTGATTTTAAAAGCAAAGACATGCCGCAGATTTGTGTTGGGATTGTGGGCAAGTACAGCCATCTGCCTGATGCGTACAAGTCGCTGATAGAGTCCATAAAACATGCGGCGTTTGCAGAAAATGTTGATGTCAAGATCGTTTGGGTGAACCCTGAAGACGTGACAGAGAAAAATGTGAAAGCCTACAGCCATCTGGATGGCATGATTGCGCCCGGCGGCTTTGGGCTGCGTGGTGCAGACGGTACCATGTGCATAATCCGCTTTGCGCAAGATAAGGGCATTCCTTTTTTGGGGATTTGCCTTGGCATGCAATTGGCGCTTATCGCCATCATGCAAAAACTAGAAGGGTTTAAGGGGGCACACTCGCTTGAGTTTAAAACAACAGACAAGCCGCTTGTGGTGCCGCTTGTGTCAGCAAAAGCGCCTTCTGATCATGCCTTTAAAAGTGTGATGCGCTTGGGGGAACAAGAGGTTTGTTTAGCAAAAGGTTCGCTTGCAGCGCAGCTTTACAAACAAAATCGTGTGTTAGAAAGACATCGGCACCGTTATATGTTGAATATGGATTTTAAAAAGGAAGCCCTCTCTTTGGGGGTGGTGTTTTCTGGTGTGTCGTCCTGCGGTCAAATTGCCGAGGTGATCGAGCTTAAAAACCATCCTTTTTTCATAGGTGTGCAGTTTCATCCTGAATTCCAGTCAACCCCTTTAAAGGCGCACCCCTTGTTTTGTGCGTTTGTTCGGCATACGCTGGCTTTAAAAAAGAAAACATCTTAGAATATGTCAACTGTTTCGTTTGGTGGCCTGACCGTTGGAAATGCCTTGCCCTTTGCGTTAATCGCTGGGCCATGCATGATGGAAAACGAGGCACTTGTACTTGATGTCGCTGAAAAACTGTCAGACATCACGCAGCGCTTATCGATTCCTTTTATTTTTAAGTCTTCTTTTGACAAAGCCAATCGCACGTCTGTTAAAAGTGCGCGCGGTATGGGGCTTGAAAAAGGGCTGCGCCTTTTTGAAAAAGTGAAACAGCGTTTTGGATGCCCCGTTTTAACCGATGTTCACACACCTGAGCAATGTGCAAAAGTAGCAGACGTGGTGGATGTGTTGCAGATTCCAGCTTTTTTATGTCGGCAAACAGACCTTTTGAAGGCTGCAGCTGAAACGGGTCGTGTGCTTAACATTAAAAAAGGGCAGTTCTTAGCGCCCTGGGATATGAAGGGAGTGGTTGAAAAGGTCAAGGCTTTTGGTGGGCAAAACGTTTTTGTGTGTGAGCGTGGTGCTAGCTTTGGCTATAACACATTGGTCTCTGATTTTAGGGCGCTCTCTATTATGAAAGGCTTGAACGTGCCAGTTATTTTTGATGCGACACATTCTGTGCAACAGCCGGGTGGACTGGGGGATGTCAGTGGCGGCCAGCGTATTTTTGTTGAAACCCTCGCAAGGGCAGCCATGGCCATTGGTGTGGCGGGCCTTTTTCTTGAAACCCACCCTGATCCTGACCAAGCACTGAGTGATGGCCCCAACATGGTGCCTTTAGCGCACATAGAAAGCTTTTTGCGCACACTGCAAACCTTTGATCAAGTTGCAAAAAAGCAGCCTTACCAGCCCTTTTCTGTGGCAGCATCTGGTTAAGGGGTGTGGCACGCGGGGTTAGCTAATGAGCGCCTTGTTGCTGCGCTTGAGTGTTTTGTTTCTGCGTTGCATAAGCCAGAAGGCAATTTTTTCTAAAGGTGTCGTCCACCAATTTTGTTTGCGCACACAAGCCGTTTGTACAAGTGCAACGACAAGGTAGCGGATAATGCGTGGTGGGCATGCAGGCCACAAGCGTGCAAGGTAAGCTTTTTCATAAAAATGTGGATGATAAATGGCGTGTGGCATTGTGTTGGCCGCGAAATAGGCGCACGTCATTTCTTGCGATGTTGGAAGTTTAAGGTGGTAGGCGGTGTGTCGAATGCGCCGCCAAAGAGAAACAGGGTATCTGGTCAGGTAGCGTTTTAAAAAGCGATAGAAAAGATGATAATGTTTTTTTTGCAAGGCGGCACTTTCAAGACACAGAGCTTTTAGAACCGGCTCGCGTGTTTTAGAGGCGAGAAAGCGGTAAACACACTGCAAATTCATGGCATAAACACATCGCGCAAGCAGCGTTAAGGATGGGGTTATCTTGTCCGATGGCAAGTGGCAAAGTGTTGAAAAGCGTTTAAAGGTTGGGTCAAAATCAAAGGTGGGATCTGCCAAGTGAATCCAGCGCGCTAAAATGGAAGCGTTTTGCAACTCGCTTTTTTCCCATTTATTAATCGATATGATAAAATCTGTGTCGTCTGCAAAGCTTTGTCTTAGTTGCGTGCTGTGTGCACGCACATTATAGGCGATCAGACAAAGAGATTTAATAATACAAACCATATCCTTTGGTATATGACGTTGCTGAAAAAAACACCACTCGATTGGCTCGCTTGCTTTAGCAGAAAAACCCATACTATCTTCATTGGTTTGTTTAAAAGGAGAGAGGCACAAATTAATGTCTTTTCAGTTCATGATTTAGAAAATGCTGTACGTGACATTCATGAAAAATCGCCATTTTTATGCTTCGTGGGGAATCATAAACTGTTTTTCAGAAAAATCCAGCCTCAACATCTTAAATTTTATTTTTAGAAGATAAAAAATGAGTAAGAAAAATCTTGAGATTACTATTTCTTATCAAGAAAGTCGCCTTGATCGTGCGCTTTGTGCGCATACTTCTTTGTCGCGCACTACCGCTCAACGCCTCATTCGGGGTGGTTGTGTTGTGAAGGCAGATGAGCCTTCGCTGCCTCTTACTGTGCGTTCGACTGTGATGGCAGGCGAGGTCTATCATGTGACTCTTCCT
>JBAJNL010000014.1:0-31940 GCA_036881885.1 Holosporaceae bacterium | reverse complement strand
CATTGCACGTGCCATGCTAAGGCAAGCGCCTATCTTGATTTTGGACGAGGCCACATCGTCGCTTGATTCGATAACCGAACATCACATTCAAGAAAGTTTGCAAACATTGATGCAAAAGCAAACCACTCTTGTGATTGCACACCGCCTGTCAACGTTGCAGGCCATGGATCGCATTCTTGTCTTTGATCAAGGCAAAATCATCGAAGATGGATCGCACGACGCCCTGCTTCAACAAGGTGGTCATTATGCAAAAATGTGGCAGATGCAAGCGGGTGGCTTTATGCCCATGCACCAAAAGTTGGTGTAGCCGTTGGCACCAAAATGTCTTTAGGTTTGCGGAGCATCTTTTAAGGTTGAGGCGATTGCATAGCTAACAAGGCCGGCTGTAAAACGCAAAGTTGGTGGCACGTGGGGCATGCATTCGATCACCGCAAAGGCAGCAAAGCCGGCCAGCGCTGGGTATTGCACAAAGGTGTGTGCGACACGTCCATACACACTTTTTGCCTTTGAATCATCGCTTGAATAAGAGTGGGAAACGGCATAGCCAACAATGCCAAGGGTGGGTGGTATAATCGCATTGTCGCCCAAGACGGGTAGCTGTGTTGAGGTCATTAAAAGCGCAAACCCCACCAAAAAAGGTGCTTTTGTTAAAGCGCTGGCGTATGGCGTGCACGTTTGTGTGAGGCTTTGACCGAAACCCTGTATGTCAGGGGGTGCACCTATCCAAGAACGCGTCAGCTGAGAGATCAGATAGCCTGTGGTAAAGGCAACACAGTTGGAAACCGGGGGTGCAAGCATCGGGAATGAGGCAAAGTAGGGTGGCCAAGAGACAACATATTTTGTAACCACGTGCGCGGTGCACCCAAGGGCGTAAGGTGCCAGCGCCTTTACAGCTTTCACACTTAAAACAGTGGGTGAGCTCCTTGTTTCATCGTCTTTTAAAACGGCGCCAAGCGTTGGTGTACTGGTTGTAAAAATAAAAGCGCTCAGCAAAAATGCATACAGAAATCTGTTGTAATGATCCATTTGCTCTTACCCATGACAGAAGATACTGCGGCAATCTGTAACCTTTTTTTGTACGTGTGTCAAAAATATTTACAATGTTTCAATGCGTTTTGTGTGTGGGGGCTATGAAAGTGTTATTTGGTCAAAGATCGATGCGCACGTCGAGAAAAAAGACACACAAGATATGAAAAAAGTTATTTTCAATTAGTTCTTTATAGATAAAAGCGCGTTTATGTTTTGTCTTTTGAGTGAGCAGTGCACAGCGTTTCGTATCATAAGAGCAGAGTGTGACCTTTGAGACAGCCATATCTGTGTGCCTTAGCTTCCAACATCCTTTTAAAAAAGATGCGCTTTATGATTGATTTTGTTTAAAAATTTGCTAAACTTGCGAATGGTGGAGAATGCCTTGTGATCGTATAAAAAAAGAAAAATAATCGCCACGTCTAAAATGTCATTGCGAGGAACCCTTTTTGGCGACGCGGCAATCCACGTGTGTCTTAGCCGCTTAAGTGCCTTGCAAGTGGATCGCCGAAGGCACTGCGCGCCTTCGCGATGTCAAAGATAAGGGGTTTGATTTATTCGGGATGACGAACCAAATGGTGCGGCATGCACTAAGCCTTGGGTAAATGATGTAACGCTTACACATTGATTGAATAGGTGTCGTCGCATTACACGGGTGGGGCTATACAGCACAGTCGTTTTGAGGGTGTGCCAGGCTTTACTGATCTAACCAGGCTTCTAAAGTCGAATCGACACCTTCGAACGCATGTCCTTTATCTTTGTGTTCCCAATAGGTGACCTTGTGGCCAAGTGCGGTCAGTTTTTGCAGCATGTTTTTTCCTTGTGCAAGGTTGACCCGACTATCTTGCCCCGCTTGGATAATCAGGATAGGCAAATCTTTGCGAATTTTATGGACATGATCGATGGGGTTGCGCTTTTTGATCCAGTCCTTTTGGTTGAACGGTGTGAGACGAAAATCTGTGCGGAACATAGAGACCATATCGGGACGCCATTTAAGTGTTTCATGCATGTCCAACATGCCTACAACAGAAATCACCTTTTTCACCCGGCTCTGTAGCCAAGGAGAGCGAGCAAGGGCAAGCATCATTTCCATGCCGCCACGACTGAGTCCGATGAGGTAAAACCCTTGATCCTTGAGTGTGCATTGCGGCCCTACTTTTAAGCGAAGCTCTGGAATGAATTTGACAAGGTTGATCACGTCGTTGACATCCTTGCCTCCAAATTCATCACGTCCAGGATTGATGCTATCCCTAAGCGTTGTGCCAATATAGGTGTGGTTGCCCATCGTACGGTTTCTATGCCCTGGGTGTGGAAGGCCGAAACTGCGATTGCCCCCCCGCACGATAAAGATGGTTTTTGTGTTTTCTGCTTTGGGTACAAAGCTGATGTACCCTGCAATCTGCAAGCCATCACTGGGGTATCGGTACACAAAAAAGCGCCGATCTGTTTTCAGCATTTCTTCCTTCACTTGCGGGTTGTTAGCCATATAGGCGCTGTTTAAAATGCGCTGTGTGTTGTCTAGAAAATCAACCCCTTCTGGCATGTCATAAAGCTGTGCGCGGCGGATTTGTTCCTGTTCGTGTGCACAAGATTCAAGGTACCTTTTATAATCTTTTTGTTCTTTGTCGGAGAGTAAAAGCGCCCCTTTGCGCAGTTGAGTGCTGCCCGCTAACGCAAGTCCTATTAAGATGAAAAAGAGCACAACCCAACGATTCATTGCAGTGCTTCCCAAGCTGTGTTTCTAAACATAGCAAAGCCCTTCCTTGACAGATCGTAAAACGAAGCCCCTATCTCTTGTTTATGTGCCGAAGGTTTTCAGCGGGCAGCGTCTTATTTTTTTGTTTATTCTACAGTTGTTTTATCAGGCCTGTCATGACTTTTAGAAATTGTTGCGAAGGCGTGCAGACCGAAGTGTTGCTGGCGTTTTGATGATGGTCAAAGGTGAGGAGAAGTTTTGGCTCGCAAAAAGACGTTACTGTATAGAAACACAATAAATAGATTAATTTACGTGTTTGTTTTGACAAAAAGAACTTATTTCTATTAGGATAACATCCTGTTCGCTGATATCGTGTCTTTTTTTTATGTTTTTTTGCCTTAATTTTATATTAAAACCTATTCAATTTTATCTTATTTGTTTTTTCTCTATCTCTTTTTTGACTCATCCCCTCTTTCTGTGTGCGGGCAAGACACCAAAGGGCAGTGATGCCGATGCGCAGATACAGCATGTGACACAGCGTTTTGACTACAGCGAGCCAAACAAGGATGATTTAGACAGCCTTCTATTATCGCTTAAAGAAGCGCCTCTTCCCAAGCGTTCATCTTGGGAACTAGCGCTTGCGAATGTTCATGAAAAAGGTAACCTCGTTGTTGCTGAAATGGCATTAAAGAAGATGCCGCGCTCGCTTATCAAAGAAGCCTACACGCTGCTTGTGGAAAGGCTTCAGGCTCAAAAAGCCGGCGACAGCTATAAAGCGCAGGCTCAGCTAGAGTTAATAAAGAAACTGCCCCCTGAGGTGCGTGCGATGTGTGAGGCATCCGAGCTTTTGTACCATTACAATCAGGCTTATCAAACAAAGAATAACAAGCAGTGCGATCAACACATCAAGACGCTTATTAAAGCAAAACAGCGTGCTGCGACCCTTACCATCAAAGGGGAAGGGCATGAAGAACCTTATATTTGTCCGCGCTTTTTAGCTGTTATGGCACACGCGCAAAAAACACGACGGGGTGTTGGTCTTGACGAGTTATGTGTTAAATGGATCGAGGCTTTTCGGTGTGGTGCTTTGGATGTGGGGCCTTTGATTTCCTTGATTCCAAAGGACTATCTGTGTTCGCGTGCCTTTCGTTCTTCTAAATATGGCAACCAGTGGCTAAACGGTTGCGGACGCTACATTGATGCTGCGCTTTTATCTGATATGAACCGTCAGGTGACAGAGGCTTTTGCAGCAAAAAAGCAGGAATTTCAGATTTATTGCGAGATCGCCAATGCGTTTCGAGGCGAACCAAGTATCGCGCCTTCTTTTGCTTTTATGGCCGAATTATTCCGTCCCCTGCAAGAGGATGAGCGTTTGCCGAGCCAGCTGCACTTTATGGGAAGTGGTGCGTTATTAGACTGGCCGGTTGGTCTTGTGAATAGGGGAAAAGCTTATGAGCAAGGTGCGTACGGCTGCCCGCAGGATAGCGCGCAGGCGATCGCTTTTTATGAACGCGCTGCGCATGCCCAACCTTTTGAAGGCGAAGGCCGAAAGCCTTGGCATCAAGGGATACGTGCGCATGATGAACATGCCATCACCATAGCATGGTACAATTTAGGCGTTCTTTACGAGAAAACGGAACCTGAAAAAGCAATCGATTGTATGCAGAAGGCCATCGATAGGGGAGAGAACTCTGCAGATGCTTTTGCCACTTTAGGTCGCGCCCTTGTGGCGGTGAATCGCTGGAAAGAAGCCATAGAACCTTTAAAGAACGCTGCGTTACAGGGTTACTTGGATGGATACACCTATTTAGCGCATATTTTCTCAACAGGTAATGAAGAGGTGCCTCAAGATCCTGAAAAGGCTTTGTCTTATCTTAAAAAAGTGATCAATCTTAAGCCTGCACTTGCAACGATAGAAAGTTTACTGCTTTGTTTGCATGATCATCCGAGGCTGTATTCAAAAGAGAATCGAGCGTTTGTGCAAAACCATTTGTTGAATCTAAGGCCGGCACAGAAAAAAGATCGTGTGAAGCGCTTTTTGCTTTTGTCCGCACTGGCAGATTTGACGCGTGATAGTGAAGAGGCTGAAGAAATTAAGTGGCTGCAAGAGGCCTATAAACTTGACCAAAAAGGGGTTGCGGGGCATCTTGCGCAAGCTTATGAAAACGCAGGTGACGCTGAAAAAGCGCTGCAGCATTACCGTGAGTCTATTCAAAAAAATGATGATGCGTTTTTCAGTCAAAACACCGGTGTTCTGAACAACTGCGGTGTGCTTTTGATGCGTCAGGCAGAAAAACAAAGTAAGGAAGACGCATGTGATCATATTAAGGAGGCGATTTCTTGCTTCAAGCGGGTGATTGCGTACAATCATGCCCACACAACAAGTCTTGCGAAGCTGAACATGGCCGTTTTGTTTTTACAAGGTCGCTGTGCTGCCCCTGAGATGGATGAGGCAAAAACCCTGCGTTATCTGGCAGAAAGTGGGGATGTTGAGGCTTATTATGAGCTAGGCCGCATTTACTATCTTGGTCATTTAGGGGTTGAACAAGATATCCACAAAGCAAAAGAGATGATGGAGCGTTCTGTTGGTCATAACTGTCCAATGGATGCAAAAATGAACCTTGCAAAACTTTTGTGGCATGTGGAAGCAGTCAGGGACTATCCGCGCGCTTTGCAACTTTTTGAAGAGAGTCAAGGTGAGAGGCCTAAAGATGCCGATGCGGCACTTAGTTTGGCGGCGGCTTATCTGCGTACTGACGACCTTGCAAAGGAAAAGGTAGATAAAATTTCTGAGCTGCTCGCTGTTGGCCAACCTTGCGACCCCTCTTATACGACATACCTCAAAGGGAAAAGTTATTGGCAGGGAAAAGGTGTAGCGCAAGATTGGTTGCAGGGTGCAGATTTGTTAAGACAAGGGATTTTAGATTTGAAAAAAGAGAACCGCGACGAGGAAGTGGCTTACCTTGATGACATAGCAGATTTACTGTTCAAGGGGCATGACAGTAACGATGAAGCGGTGCGCGCAGCCTGTTTAAAAAGTGCGCGAGACATTCTTATAGAAGAAACAGGTAGTCTAGAGCAGATCAAACCTCTTGAGGGGGCTAAAGCTTTAGCTTATCTGTATCGCTCTCTTCTGGAATCTGACTATAAGAGTAAGGTGGAATGGGTGACGCGTGCTATTGAAAACGACGTTAAAGGTGCACAAGAAGTTTTAAATGGCTTGCTGAAGCGGCAGCACACGCAAGGTGCGCAAAACGTCGCCGCACAAGAGAAAGCACCAGTGACCTTAGAGATCGCGGCAAAAGAGCGTGAAACGCAAACTGTGTTGGACATTTTGTCGAAAAGGCGTCCTAAGTGGGAGAGTGGATTGCAAGCGTTTGAAAATTATATCAAGCAAAAAGGCGGCACTGTGATGCGAGGATCTGGGTCCCGGCGTTCTTTTCGCGTCGGCCAGAACATCCTAAAAATGCACGACGTTCACGGCCGTGAAGGCGGTAACGCACAAATGGATCCCAAACGCCAAAAAGAGATGTTAGCGTTTGTTGAAAAGGTCGAGGCCAGTGATGCACCCTCTGCGTCATCTGATGACGAGTCAAAAAGGTCTTCCAGTCCCTGACATCAAGGCTTAGAGAAGCGCTCATATTTTTAATATGCGCTTTGGCGTTTTCGAGTGGTAAGATCCAGTGTCAAGACATTGCACGTGGCGATGTTCATTTTTCTGCGTTACCTTCTGGCAACACTTGCCAACTGGGTACATATGAGAGCGTGCTTCAAGAGGCGTGTCTCAAGTATCAATCTGGTGGTGAAGGACAAGCATGTGGCCTGTCCTTCGTTAAAGAAGGTGAGCAGGAAGTAGAAAAAATTGATAGTGAATTTTTTCTAACGGCGATGAATCAACAGATTGCTGCAAGAGCTGTGTCTGGTTATCAAGACTACGGTCTCGCTCTTCCTCTTGATAATCTTGTGCAGCAAGAAGACATAGACAGTGGCACGCGCGAGTTGGTTGTGCAGGCACCACAATCTGATATTTTCACACAATCTTATGATGACGATACTTATACACATTTTCTTGCCACAGATGAAGGCGTGCAAGTTTTGGTTCCCATGATAGAGAGTGATGAGCAGGCTGCCCCAGAGGGTGAGCACGCGCCAGAAACTGACTTAGCGGAGGCTGCACAAGGGGTTGGGTGTGAAAAGGGTTTGGGACGCCTAGGATTATGGCACATACGCTATCAATAAGACGTCGCATGTGCCAGATGATTGCGTTTATGTCTTATCAGATAATCTAGCTGCCCATCATGATGATAGCAGGGTGTTTGGTCCTATCAAAAGGTCAACCATCGTGGGTGTGATGTGGCAGCACTTAGCTTGTGATTGAAAGATTTACCTTGGCATCAACAAGTACATAGGTTGCTTTTTTTATGAAAAATACTTAAATCCGCCAATGATAGTTTAATATAGTGTCTTACAGCAATTCCATATTAAAACTGAGCAGGCCTACCCATGATTACTTTGTTGCATCACAACACACATTTTGAAAACGATGTAGCACACGCCTGAGAGAAAAGTTTTCAGGAAATTTTTCTTTTGTTTTCTCGCCAATTGCTTCCGTTTTGCTTCCGGATTTAAAAAAGAGACTTTTTTCTCTTCCCAAAAACCTCCAAAACCCTTGGTGAAAGTGGTGCCGGATGTCGGATTTGAACCAACGACCTACTGATTACAAATCAGCCGCTCTACCAGCTGAGCTAATCCGGCACACATACGATTCTAGAAAAAACGCGGCGGCACATCAACTCTTTTTGTGGCAACAGATAGGCGCTTTGTCGTGCATGGTTGCAAGGTGCGCGCCCTCTATCTTATTGTAAAAATTATTTTTATGTGTTTTTCAGGCGATGGACCGTGCTTTTAAACTCTTTTTTCTAGGAGCGCTTGTGCTTCTTTCAGGCTGTATGTCTTGTACACAATCGCTGCGCCAGCAAGATACAAAAGCCATTGTTGCGGTTTTTAACAAAGCGCATGGCATAAAGTCATTGCTGGGCGGCATTTCGGCAACGCGGCTTTATCGCTTTCAAAATGCGCAAAAGGCGCAGGTGGCGCGTTTTCTGCCAGCATCGACATCGGTCATGGATTGTGAAAAAGAAATCACGGCTCAGCAAACAGCGTCTGCGTTGGGTTTGGCGCCGGCCATACGCTATGTGTCGCCCGATAAGCATTTTGTGGTGATGGATTTTGTGAAGGGCGAAAGCATGTGGGGCAGTGCCCTGACGCCGGAAACACTCAAAATGTTGGGCGAGACACTCGCGGGGCTGCATCAAGAAGCCAAAGCACAGAAGACAGCATCTTCGGCCTCTGATCTTTTGCGCAGCACGTTGTCGCACCCCGGATGGCAGCATCTTCGGCAAACCTTTTGTGCGCTTGAGGCTAAACTGTTATCCCAAGGCCTCGCTGCTTTCTGTCACGTGGATGTGCATCCTGGCAATGTGATCGTCTCCCCGGATGGTTTGCTGTGGTTTGTTGATTGGACGAATGCACGCACCTATTCTGTTTATTATGATCTGGCCTATTTTGCGGTGGTGGCTTTGCTAACGCCCGCGCAAGAGGCCACGCTTTTAAAGGCCTACCGTGCAAAAGCCGCTTTTGCGTTTGACGAACAACTATATACCTGTGCTAAAAAAATGGCACTGATCAAGTATATCGATGCTTTGCTGACCTTTGATCATATCACAGAAAGCGATTTTGATGTGCTTTTAAAAACGCCGCTTTCTTCTGCACAAGAAAAGCGCGCTTTAAGTGATCTGCTTAAGAGACAGGTGATCGAGCGCCAGTCTTTTCAAGAGGCCCTTAAGGCCATGACGGCGCCCAAAATCTTAAAAGCGTGCGTGCGCTGGGCACAAAGCCAGTACGCAGCTTTGCCCTGATTGTTTTCTAAAAATTTTTCAGAAAGGGGGTGCCAAAACCCCATGTTCGCTTCTAAAGCAGGGCATCCTTTATTTGTTTTTAAACGATTGACAGCGATACTGATTTAAGGGACAAATGAGAATGATTATTAAAATCAAAAAACAAAGCGTTTGTTATTAAAAGGCGTAAGGAGTTGGTTGCGTGCGTGGTGAGAAGTTTGCAGAATGGGGTGTTTTGAAGCGTCTTGCGACCACACTGATTTTTTTATTGCCTTTTTGGGGTGCTTGCCTGTGGGCCTTTTTTTAAGCTCTCTTTATGCTTTTTATGACGTTTCGGGGTAATTTTTGATGCGTCGCACGTATAAAAAAACGCTTGATGCGAAAAATGTTGCGTTAAAAAGGCAAAAGCGCACGATTGTGCAAAACCTGTCGTTTAGCATTCCAAAGGGCAGCCTTGTGGCGTTGGTGGGGCCCAACGGCGGGGGCAAGTCCACACTGCTTGAATCGTTGGTGTCTCGTGCTTCTCAAAAGCTTTTTTATGGTTTGTCCGAGGAAAAAATTGCGTATCTGCCGCAGGCTTGTCATTTAGATCGCTCGTTTCCTTTGCTGGTGCGTGATGTGGTGGGAACAGGTTTTTGGCCGCAGCTTGGGTTTTGGCGTCCCTTTATGGGCCGGCATAAAAAAAATGTGCTCAAAGCGTTAAGGGCGGTTGGGCTTGAAAACTTTGCGTTAACTCCCATTCATGCTTTATCAGGCGGGCAGTTTCAGCGTGTGCTTTTTGCGCGTTTGATCGTGCAAGAAGGCAGTGTGTTGCTTTTGGACGAGCCTTTTACAGGTGTGGACGAGGCGTCTATAGAGGCGCTCTTTAAGTTGATTCAAGCGTGGCATTATGAGGGGAAAACGCTGATTGTGACGTTGCATGATCTTAAGTTTGCGCAGCGTTTCTTTCCTCATGCGCTGCTTTTGGCCCGTGATTATTCGCTGTGGGGCAAAACAAATGAGGTCTTAACACCAGATCATGTGGCCTTTGCGTATGCGCGCGCCCATCAGTGGGAGGATTGCCGTTGTTAGAAAATGTTTGCACGTTTTTTTATGCAGCGCTGATTGCGCCGTTTGCCCAGTATGCTTTTATGCAGAAAGCGCTTTTGGGTTGTATTGCGCTGTCGCTTGGGTGTGGATCGATTGGCTCTTTTTTGGTGCTAAGGCGTATGAGCTTGGTGGCCGATGCGCTGTCGCATGGCTTGTTTCCGGGTGTGTGTGTGGCCTTTTTGTGTGCGGGCTTTCACATGTTTTATTTAAGCCTTGGCGGGGCGATTACGGGCATTGTGCTGGGCTGTGCGGCCTATGGTGTTAGCTGCAAAACGATTTCGTCTAAAGATAGCACATTTGCGATTTTAGTGCTGTTTTCGCTGGCGCTTGGCCTTTTTATTCTGACGGTTTTTGGCGGTTACACAGATGTGATGCACATTTTAGTGGGCAATGTGCTTGTGATTTCTGAAAGCACACTTTTGGGGATGGGGCTGGTGGCGACTGTGACATTGCTGGCGCTTGTTTTGTTTTATCGGCCCTTTGTGTTGAAAGCCTTTGATCCCCAATTTTTTCGCTCAACCTATGGGCCTTGTTTTTGGATTGATGCGCTCTTTTTAATGCTGCTGACACTGAATATCGTTTGTTCGTTTCAAGCTTTGGGCTCTTTGATGGCCATGGGCCTTTTGTTGATCCCGGCGATTACAGCGCGTTTGTGGGCAAAGCAAATTGCAACGTTGTGCTTTTCTGCAACTTTGCTGGGCATTTTAGCCAGTGTGATTGGGTTGCTGATTGCCTATCATGCGGCTTATCCGGTGGGGCCTGTCATTATTCTTGTGTCGCTTGTGTTTTATCTTTTGGGTCTTTTAGGCACTTATCTTTCGGGTTCTTTTTCTAAGGTGTGCCTTGTAGGTGTACTGCTGGCAGGTAGCTTTTTTGGTGCGCAAACAGTTTGGCAGCAGCGTCATGAAAAGCCACAAATTGTTGTCAGTTTTACGGTGTTACAAGATTTTGTGCGCCAGTTATCGGGTGACCTTTTTGTGGTCAAAACGCTGGTGGGACCGAATCGAGATCCGCATACATTTGAGCCATCACCGCAAGATATGATTGATTTGTTTGGTGCAGATCTTGTAATTATCAATGGTCTGCATCTTGAAAATCACTGGCTGAAACCCTTTTTGGTGCGTGATAAAAAAGATCATTTTGTGGTGGCGTCTCGTCACTGTGCCCCACGTTTTTTTACCGAAGGCACGCAGAAAATACCAGATCCTCATGCCTGGCACAATGTGGCGTATGCGCAAAAATATGTGAGCGTGATTGAAGCGGCTTTGGCAGAGCGCTTTCCACAGCATGCCGACTTGATTCATAAGCGCGCTGCAGCGTACCAAAAAAAGCTGCAAGCCCTTGATACCTGGGTGATGGCCCATATAAGGGCCATGCCGTTGCATAAGCGCTGTGCTATTACCACCCATGATGGGTTTGGCTATTTTGAAGAGGCTTATGGGTTTTCTTTTCTAACACCCGTTGGGCCTTCAACCGAGGCCGAGCCAACACCACAACAACTCTCAAAAATTTTAGAGGCCGCTAAAGAGAAAAAGGTAACGGTCGTTTTTTTCGAAAATATGGTGTCGCAGCATACAATGAAAATGTTGGCACGCGAGGGCAATCTTAAAATAGGTGGTACGCTTTATTCAGACGCGCTTTCAGACGAAAAAGGACCGGCTGAAACGTATGTTGCAATGGTTGAGCACAACGTTTTGATGCTGCTAAAAAGTCTGAAAGAGTAGCGCATCACGAAAGCGCTAAGCGCGCTTGCACAAGGTATTCTATGCTCCTAGGAGGAGATTAAAAAAAAGCAGCCCCAAATGAACAAAAGTTTTGTCATCTGGAAGGCTGCTTTTAAACAGTATTGACGCAGTTAAGGCGTTAGCCTCTTTGCGCGTTTCTTGTTTGATTTGGTTTCTCAGCTGCTTTTGCAGGGCCAGTTTCTTCAGTTTCTTTCACTTGGCTGGCTTCTTCAATACACTTGACCACGTCATCTAGTGTTGAAAGAGTCTCTGTTTTTTCATCAGGGATCATCACTTTAAATTCTTCTTCCAAAGCAAATGTAATCTCTGCAAGCGTTAAACTGTCGGCACCCAAATCGTCAATGATCTTTGCATTGGGAACGATGCGCGATTCATCGACACTTAAATTTTCGGCAAGAATCTTTTTAACACGTTCTGAAATGTCTGACATAAAAATAACCTTTTTTCATTATCCTTTTATTTTGCTTCGACAAAGTCAAGAGCATTAAGCTCTGAACCTTTTTGTTTTTTTTGTTTAAGCCAATAAATACCATATAGCGTTACCAATGAAATGCCCATAAGCCAGAAAGCCGGTGCAATTTTAAGGTTTGTCACCTTAATCAAGTAAGCCGCAATAGCCGGTGTATGCCCTGCAATAAGGGCGGTGCCCAAGGTTGAGCTAAGAGCCACAGCAGAAAAGCGGCAGTTTGTCGGAAAGAATGTTGAAATATAAGGCATTGTGCACGCCACCACAAGCGTATTGCCTGTTGATATGAGAATCATAAACAGGTAAATGGTCAGCAACGAGGGGGCCGATGACACCAGGTAAAAACTGGGAATGGCCGAGCAAAACATCCAAAGACAGCCCCAAATAATCTGCTTTTCAAAGCCCGTTTTGTCGGCAAGCCGTCCATAAATAACAATCATAATGCTGTCAAAAACCAGCGCGCTCATGTTCAAAAGCATGCTTTGCGAGGGGCTATAGCCAAACTCTCGAAACATGTGGTTTCCAAACACAGTCACAAGGTACAGGGGCAGAGTATTCAAGCTAACAATAAAAAGAGAAACCAGCATTTCAGAACGATAACGCCACAAATTCATCGTGGGAATGGTTAAAAGCTTTTTCTTCTTTTGTGCATCCTCAAAGGCTTTGGTTTCTTTCATCTGGCGTCGCCACAAAAAGATAGCAAAGGCTGCAATGCCACCACAAATAAAGGGAATGCGCCACGCCTGCGGATGCATGGTGTTCATGGTAAAAAACGCGCCAAGGCCCGTGGCTAAAACGGCACCCATGCTGCCTGATGCCACAAGGATGCCTGTTTTTTGGCCCAGAACGCCAGATTTTTCATAGCTTTCAAAGGTGTAAATGCTGACGCCTGCAAACTCGGCACCATAAAAAAAGCCTTGTGCCAGCCTACAAAAGAACAAAATGCAAGGGGCCCACAAGCCTATTTGATAATAGGTAGGCAAAACGCCGATCACAATGGTGGGGATACCGACAAGTGCCATCGAGGCGAGTAGTGGTTTTTTACGACCATACTTGTCGCCAAGAAAGCCGAAAAAAAGAGCGCCAAGGGGCCGTGCCACAAAACCTGCCGAAAACGCAATGAATGACAAAATAATTTGCGGCATACTTGGTGGAAAAAAATAGGGTGCCAGGATGACGGCATAAAATCCATAAATGGTAGCGTCAAAACACTCTACCATATGACCTGCGATAATAGCCCAATTAAGCTGCTTCTGACTCATCTTCAATCTCAACACGAATACTTTTTAAGTGGTTGACAAAAAAATTATTAAATATTTGAACATTTCTTGCAAGCTTTGAGCTCATAGTTTTTTTCGTCGTAAAGTAAACGTGCACCTTTGGTCCATCAATTTGAGGTAGCACACGCACCAGTTTTCCGTTGTAAAAAAGATTGGCCTCAACGGGGTTTGAACAAATTCCGATGCCTTCAAGCGCTGCCTGGTAAAGCGAGAGCGTTGAGTTGACAGTCATAACAGGGTCAACTTTAGGAAAGCCGGCCCAACGTCCCTTAAGATGCCAGTCAATCTCGGGGCAATAGCTAAAAACCTGCTCGCCATAGCCAACAAGGGCATGTTGTGCCAGATCTTTTGGTGTCTCAGGAACACCGTGTGCATCAAGGTAGTCAGGGCTTGCTAAAAGGCACAAATTATAGGAAAAACACCAGTTTCTTACTAAAAAATCTTTGGCCACCATGGGTCTGAACAGAATATCCGCAATCATTTCGGTGGTGGTATCAATATAGTCGCCTGCAAGAATTCTAAGTTTAATTTTGGGGTAAAATTCTTGAAACCTTTTAATGCTGGGTATCAACCAGCTGTTTGCCATAGAGTACGTTGTCGAGATGATGATTTCACCTTCAGGCTCGTTGGTTTCAGGTCTTTTGGCTTGTGCGACGCCCTCTTCAAAAAGTTTGATGAGTCTTTTTGCATAGGGGATAAAGAGTTTGCCTTCCTCGGTCAGGGCATTGTTTTGTTTGCGCCGGGCAATCAGCGTCAAATTTGTTTCACGCTCAAGGTCGTTAATGTGGGACCACAGGCTCGAGCGCGGCGTTCCTAGTTTTTTGTGAATGCTAAAATCGCAGGCATTTTCTGCCAGTCTTAAAAAAGAACGCAAACTACGTAAATTCAAAACCTTCTCCCCGATCGGATAAAAACCTTCTTTGTCCAAAATCTAACATAAGTTAGCAAAAGTTCTATCTTTGAAATTGTTTTTTAAAAAGATTTCAGAAAGAGTTTGTTTCGTTTTATTGTAATAAGTCAAATTTTTGCCTTCAAAACGCACAACAAGCAAGGGTTCTGTTTGTGAAGAGCGTACAATCCACCACCCGTCAGAATCTTTAGCCCTTAAGCCGTCCATGTCTAAAAGGTCACTTTTTTGACAAAGTGCCCATTGCCTGCAATCTTTGATAATTTTTTCTTGTTGCGCAACAGTCATGGGAAGACGCATTTCTTGACTTGAAAAACGTTCAGGTAAAGTTTTGCGCCATTGTGACAGGTTAATCTTTTGTTGCAACAAGGGTTCTAAAAAGCGAAGGCTGGCGTAAAAACCATCATCAAAGCCAAAATAGCGATCTTTAAAAAAGAAGTGGCCGCTGACTTCTCCTCCAAGAGATGCGCCTGTTTTGCGCATGCAGGCTTTTAAATGTGCGTGTCCGGTGGGTGCAATGTGTACAGAGCGTTTTTGGGCAATCGCCTCTAAAAGCAACGGGCTTGATTTAATGTCTGCGACGATCGGTTTTGTTTGCTCTTTTTGAAAGACTGCAAAAAAGACCAAGACTTCATCGCCAGACAACAAAGTACCCGTTTGATCCATCACAACCAGCCGGTCGCCATCCCCATCAAAGGCCAGGCCTAAAACGGCTTGCTCTTGTTGAAGGGTGTCTTTAAGCGTTAACCGCTCGGGCATGGGTTGGGTCAAATGAACAAGCTGGAAAAGCCCGTGGTGTGGTGTGCAGAAAAATGTGCTGAGAGGGCAACAGTTTTTTTAAAAACGGCACAAGACACGTGGCAGCGCCGTGAGAAAAATTCCAAACAATTTTGTGTGTACCAAAAGGTAGCTCAAAGGCAGAAAGCAGCTCTTTGACATAGGTCTCATGCAACTCTTTGTGCTGCACTGTGCCCTTTGCAGAGGCGGGTAAAGACGTTTCTGTTTCAAGTGTGTGTTTTAATTTTTGCAAATCGTTGCCGTAAAAAGGTCGCCCCCCCCAAGAGATTTTAAGGCCATTTCGCTGCGCGTCTGTGTGCGAGCCGGTGATGGTAAGCGCTGCCGCACAAGACAGATGCTGTTCGGCCCAGCACACCAAAGGTGTGGTTGACAGACCGAGCGTGATGACATGGCAGCCAGCACTGGTAAGACCTTTGATCAAGGCGTCATAGAAAGCGGGGCTGCTGTCACGTGTGTCGTGCCCGACACACACTGTGGCCTCTGGCGTTTGTTTGATCACAAGGGCGCCAAAGGCTTGCCCAACTTTTTGAAAAAAAGCGGGGGTTAATTCTTTGTGTGCAAGACCGCGAATATCATACGCTCTGAAAACAGGCGGCATCGGGGATGTCATAAGAAAACTCGCTTGTGTTTATGAATGTCAAAGCATGGATCACGCATCATTCAGAAGGTTGTCCCAAACCGTAATAGGCAAAGCCGTGTGCGCGTACGTCGCCTGCACGGTACACATTGCGCATGTCAATCATAAGGGGCTGCCGCATGTTTGCTTTAAGCTTTTTGAAATCAAGTGACCTAAAGGCCGCCCACTCGGTTAAGACAATCAACGCATCAGCCTTCAGTGCCGCCGCATCAATGGTGTCAACCACTGAAACGCCTTGCAGTGTATCCTCAAGATGAGGGCTGATTTTGGGATCAAACAGCTGGATGGTGGCGCCTTTTTGTGTCAGCAGCTCGATAATCGCAATGGCGGGGCTCTCGCGTACGTCATCTGTATTGGCTTTAAACGTGGCGCCCAAAACACCTAGCGTTTTGCCGCAAAGCGTGCCGCCCAAACGCTGTGCAACCCTTTCGGCCATTTGCGTTTTGCGGTGCTCATTGGCTTTGATGGTGGCCTCAATAAGCGAAAGGTCAACGCCATGTTTTTGTGCAGTGGCACAAAGCGCCCGCGTGTCTTTGGGAAAGCACGAGCCGCCATAGCCCGGACCCGCCCGCAAAAAGTGCGGGTTAATGCGTGCATCAAGGCCAATGCCGTGCGCCACATCTAAAACATTGCTGCCTACTTTTTCACATAGGTCAGCCATTTGGTTGATAAAAGAGATTTTCATGGCCAAAAAACTATTGGCAGCGTACTTAATGGTTTCGGCAGTCTCGGGTGATGTGGCTACGAAAACGGCTCCTGTTTTGATCACAGGCGCATAGAGCCTTTCCATCGTCTTTGCTGCTTCTTTGTGCAGTGTGCCCACAATCACGCGGTCAGGGCGCATAAAATCTTCAATAGCCGACCCTTCGCGCAAAAATTCGGGGTTAGACACCACGTGCACGTCATCGCGCTGCAGGCGTTTTAGTGTGTTGCGCACATGTTGATTGGTGCCAATGGGGACGGTGGATTTTAAAACGATCACGGCACCCTTTTTTGCTAAAGGCGCCATTTCTTGAAGGGCGGCAAAAACGGCAGAGGTGTCGGCGTCTCCCGTCGGTGTTTCGGGTGTGCCAACGGCAATAAAAATGACATCGCTTTGGGGCAAGCTTTCGTTTGCGCTGGTGGTAAAGGTAAGGTTGTCGGCCGTTTGTTTTTGTGCCAGAAAGGTGCTGAGTTGTGGCTCAAAAAAAGGCACTTGGCCGCTTTGCAATTTTTGAATTGCATCAACATTCTTATCAATGCATGTGACCTTGTGACCAAAGCTTGCAAAAGAAACGCCCGTGATAAGGCCCACATAACCTGCACCAACGACACTGATCTTCATAAGGCCATCTTTTGCTGTAAGCGTTTGAAAAGAGGGGCCAGCTCTGCATCTTCTTCGGCGACAGCCAGCATGGCTTCGAACATGCCGCGCTTGTTGCCACAATCAAAGCGCTTGCCCTGAAGAGGCGATCCATAAAGCGGTTTTTGCGGAATCAGATCACACAGTGCGTCTGTCAGCTGAACTTCTTTTTGATGACCCGATGTGTTTTTGACTTCTTGGTCTAACACATCGAACACGGCAGGATCTAGGATGTAACGCCCTAAAACGGCGGTACGAGACGGTGCGTTTGCGGGCTGAGGCTTTTCAACGATGCCCTTTGCGGTAATCACGTCAGGTGTTTTTGAGGCAATATCAAGAATGCCGTATTTTTGGGTGTCGTTCAGCGAGACCTCTTGCACGCTGGCCCATTGCCCACCGTGCTGTTTATGTTTTTCCATCAAAAGGCCAATTTCTGGCTGTGATGACAGCACAAGATCGTCGGCCAGCAGGACGGCGAAAGGCTCATCCAAAAGGTGTCTTGCGCACCAAACGGCATGGCCTAGGCCCAAAGGCTCGCCTTGTCTTATGTAAACAACCGAACTGGTTTCAAGGCCGTCGATCGAAAGCTTGCCGAGTGCGTCTTTTTTGTCGCGTTCTTTTAAAATATGTTCGTACTGAAAAGCGCGGTCAAAGTGATTTTCAATGGCGTCTTTACCTTTGCCGGTGACAAAAATGAAGCGCGTGATGCCGGCGTTGCGTGCTTCTTCAACGGCATACTGAATCAGTGGCTTGCCCAAAACGGGTAGCATCTCTTTAGGGACTGCTTTTGTGGCGGGCAGAAACCGTGTGCCCAGGCCACCCACAGGAAAAAGCGCCGTGCGAACAGAGATAAAAGGACTCCTTATCAAACAAGATGATCCCTTCACTCTTACTGCGTTTTGCCATAAAAAATCAAGTCAGCACTGCCGTTTCTGCGTAAAAATTTCAGGTTTTTTAAAAAAGAAGCCAAAACAGACGCAATGCCTAAGGCGTATCTTGCAAAGTGGTCTTAAATCAGCGAACGTTGTTCTGTAGCAAGAAAGTGAAGACAATGCTTGATATTAAGTGGATACGACAAGACCCCAAGGGCCTTGATGCGGCGCTTTCAAAACGTGGTGAAAGCCCCTGTTCAAAAGAGCTGCTTTTGCTTGACGAGGAAGTCAGATCGCTGATTCAGGCGGTTGAGACCTTGCGTTCGGCACGTAATGCGCATGCTAAAAAGATGGGGCTTTTAAAACAACAAGGTGGCGCAGACGATGCCTTGGTGAAAGAGGGAAGCGACTTAAGAGCAAAGCTTGAAGCTAAAGAAGAGGCGCTGCTTGCGCAAAAGCGCAAGCTTGATGCATGGCTTTGGGCGTTGCCTAACAAGCCGCTTGATGATGTGCCTTTGTCAGATAAGGGCGAGGGCGTTTGTGTGCGCACATGGGGCGCAAAGCCTGTTTTTGATTTTAAGCCCCAGCCGCACGAGGTTGTGGGCAGCAAGCATGGCCTTGAAACCAAAGCAGGTGTTGCGTTATCAGGCGCGCGCTTTGTGGTGCTAAAAGGCTTTGTGGCGCGCCTTGAAAGGGCACTTGCGCATTTTATGCTTGATTCGCATACACAAAAGTTTGGTTATGAGGAAGTATCGCCGCCCTATCTTGTGAAAGAAGAGGCGCTTTTTAACGTGGGGCAATTGCCCAAGTTTAAAGAAGACGCTTTTCAAACCACAGACAACCGTTGGTTGATTTCAACATCCGAGGTGTCACTGACCAATCTTGCGGCCGGACAAATCTTTGACGAAGCCGAGCTGCCGAAACGTTATGTGGCTTATACGCCGTGCTTTAGGTCCGAGGCAGGCTCGGCCGGGCGCGATGTGCACGGCATGATTCGATTGCATCAGTTTTCAAAGGTCGAGCTTGTAGCATTGACAACACCCCAGCAGTCGCAGGAAGCGCATGAGGCCATGCTTTCGCATGCTGAGGAGGTTTTAAAGCAGCTTCAATTGCCTTATCGTGTTGTGTTGCTAAGTGCTGATGATATGGGTTTTTCGGCCAGCAAAACCTATGACCTTGAGGTGTGGTTTCCGTCTCAAAATGCCTATCGTGAAATTTCAAGTTGCTCAACCTGTGGTGATTTTCAAGCACGGCGTATGCGCGGGCGTTTTAAAACCAAAGCGGGTGAAAAAGCCTTGATACATACTTTAAATGGGTCAGGCGTGGCAGTTGGACGCTGTCTTGCAGCTATCCTTGAGAACTATCAGAAAAAAGATGGTTCTGTTGTGTTGCCGCCTGTGTTAGAACGGTACATGAAGGGTTTGTAAGAGCTTTGAAAAACATGTCTTTTTTTCGTTTGTTTTGTTATGGCGTGGTGCTTTTTTTGGCAGGCTGTACGTCTGTGCCAGAGACGCAAAAGTTGGTGTTGCGCAAAAGTCAGGTTCAGGTTAAAGAGGGCGAGACACTTTATACCATCGCAGCGCGCCATAAAGTGACGCCGCGTCAGCTGATGCAAGCCAACAATTTGCAATCAACGGCCGTTGCGGCGGGAGAGATTTTGACGATCCCCTCGCCAGAGATGTTGCAAGCCCAGGCAAAAGCGGAGGTGCGCTATGTGCCGCTTGAAGGGCTGGATGTAAAAAAAGACATCACCAGTGAAATTTCGCAAGCTGAGCTGGCTGATGTGTCGACATCAGCAGCCGTTGCGGCGCCAGTCATTGAAAAACGCACGTCAGAATTTGTGTGGCCTGTGAAGGGTCCTGTGTTGCAATCTTTTGGCAAGGCGCCCGGTGCGCTTTCGCTGGGCATTACCATCGGCGCACCCCTTGGGGCTGATGTGTATGCCGTGAAAGATGGCGTGGTGGCTTATGTAGGTGATGATCTGCAGGATTATGGCTTGTTGATATTGATCAAACATGCGTGTGGCACGGTGAGTGTGTATGGCAATCTGGCAGAAAATCCACGCGTTAAAAAAGATGATGAAGTGTCGCAAGGGCAGGTGATTGCAAAAACAGGACAAAGTGGCTTTAAACAAGAAACGCCACGGCTTTATTTTGAGCTGCGTCGTCCCAAAAACCAAGATGACAAAAAGCCCAAAGCGGTGAATCCGGTTCCGTATCTTGCAGACTAAAAGGTTTGTGTGTGCTGATTGCCTTGGGCATTGGCCAAGGCCTTTGACTTTTGCGGGCTAACTTTATAGAACAAGACTGATACGTTTTAAAATAATTGACGAAAGATCTCTGCCTTATGATGTCCTTGATTCCCCCTTTAAATGCCGCAGGCGGCGCAGGTGGTGGTGCTGTGGATTTATTGCAGTTTGTACCTTTGGTGCTGGTGTTTCTTGTGATGTACTTTTTTTTCATCCGCACACAGCAAAAGAAAGAAAGAGCGCATAAAAACCTGATGGGCGTTTTAAAGCCCGGCGATATGGTGGTAACGCAATCAGGATTAATCGGTAAAGTAACAGCGCTTGTGGATGAGCAAGAAATTCTGTTGTCTTTGGCGCCTGATTGCGAGGTGCGCTTCATGAAGACGATGGTGGTGCGTTGTTTAGATAAAAAAGAGCCTAAAAAAGTGCGCACGCTTGAAAAAGAGCGCAAAAAGACGGCACAGCAGAAAAAAACGCCCCCAGCCCCCAAAGCGAAAAAAAAGCTTAAGGCTTAGGAGTTTTTTGCATGCTTGGTTTTGCGTGGTGGCGTCAGCTGTCTCTTTTGGGTTTGTCTGTTTTGTGGCTTTTGTTGTCGCTGCCGGCGCTTTTGGGCCCAAAGGCGGCTGCGTTTTTACCGGCCTGGCTTGCGGAAAAAACACTGACGCTGGGGCTTGATCTGCGCGGAGGCGTGCACCTTTTGCTAGAGGTGGATCAAAAAAAACTTGTCTCTGATTATTATGCGCATGTTTTGGGCAGCCTAAGGCGTCAGATGCGCGCTAAAAGCCTGCATTATCTTGGGTTGTCGTCTTCAGAGAAGGGCATCTCGTTCGAGGTTTTGGATCAGGTCTCAGAACAAGAGATCATGAATGTGGTGCTTGCAGCTGACAACACCATGAATGTTAGCTTAAAAGGGCGCCGTGTGCGCGTTTTCTTGAACGAAGAAGCCAAGCGTGCCCTGTTGCTTAGTGCGCAAGAAAAGTCGATTGAAACGGTGCGCCGCCGTGTGGATGAAACGGGAACCAAAGAGCCTGTCATTCAAGCGCAGGGCGATCAGCGTATCTTGCTGCAAATTCCGGGCGCTGACGATCCGGTGCGGGTGAAAGAACTTGTGGGAACGACCGCGCGTTTGACGTTTCATATTGTGAAAAATGTGTTCGATTGGCAGACAGCCAAGGGCATGGTGCCCGAGCTGGGGACAGAGATACTGCCCGACTTTAACCCCAAAACCGTTGAAGGCGAGGCGCCGGCAAGGCGTTTTGGCTATCTTGTAGATAAAGAAGTCATGCTAAGTGGTGATATGCTTGTGGATGCGCAGCCTGGCTTTGATGAATACAACAGGCCGCGGGTTGAGTTTGTGTTCAACGCCTTGGGTGCTGATATTTTTGGCAATGCCACCAAAGCGCACACGGGCCAGCCTTTTGCCATTGTGTTAGATGGCCGCGTGATCAGTGCGCCGCAGATTAAAGAGCCCATTTTGGGGGGGCGTGGCGTGATTCAAGGGCATTTTTCGGTAAAAGAAGCACAAGATCTGTCTTTGTTGATGCGATCGGGTGCGTTGCCTGCGCCGCTGACGGTGGTGGAAGAGCGGGTCATTGGTCCGGGGCTGGGGTCTGACTCGATTCGTTTGGGCACCACGGCGACGGTGATTGCGGTTTTTGTGGTGATGGCGCTGATGTTTTTGGCCTATGCCTTTTTTGGCACGTTTGCAAATGTGGCGCTTGTTTTAAACCTGTTGCTTTTGCTGGGCAGTATGGCCTTTTTGGGTGCCACACTGACGTTGCCTGGTATTGCGGGTATTGCCTTAACCCTTGGTATGGCCGTTGATGCCAATGTTTTGATTAACGAGCGCATTAAAGAAGAGCTGCGTCTTGGGCGCCGCTTGCTGCCTGCCATTGACTTTGGCTATCAGCGTGCGATGACAACCATTGTTGATTCAAACATGACCACGCTGATTGGGGCCTTTATTCTTTATATTTGTGGCACGGGGCCGGTGCGTGGGTTTGCCGTGACGTTGTCTTTGGGCATTTTGATTTCGATGTTCACGGCGGTGACGCTGACGCGCGTTTTCATTAGCTTGTGGCTGCAGTGGTTTAAACCCAAGGCACTTTGGATCTAAGGGGCGTCATGAAAAAAGTTTTTTTGAAAGAGGTTAAAGATGGGGCTTTTAGAGCTTAAAAAGAAACCGCAAATTGATTTTATGCGCAACCGCTTTATGACCTTTGGTCTATCAGGTGGTCTTGTGTTGCTGGTGTGCCTTGCCCTTCTTTTTGTGGGCATGCCTTATGGTGTTGATTTTAAGGGCGGCGTTGTGCTTGAGGTGCAGTCGACCAAATCACTTAAAGAGCTGCGCGGTTTTTTTAAAGATTTTGTTGACGGTGAGGTGTCGGTGCAAACCTTTGGCACATCACAAGACTTTTTGGTGCGTCTTGAGAATGCAGATGTGAAAAACCAAGAAGGTTTTCTCAAACGTCTTTCCCAAAAATGTGGTGACAGTGTGTCGGTTAGGCGTTTAGAGGCGGTGGGGCCTAAGGTTAGCTCAGAGCTGCTTTCAAAGGGTTTGTACGCTGTCTTTTTTGCGCTTTTAGCCATGCTGATTTACATTTGGATGCGTTTTGAGTGGCGCTTTGGTCTGGCGGCCTTGATGGCGCTGATGCACGACTGTTTTGGGGTGTTGGGCCTTTATGCGTTGGCTCGTTTTGAGTTTAACGAAACCGCCATCGTGGCGATTCTGATTACGGCCTCTTATTCCATTAACGATACGGTGGTTGTTTTTGATCGGGTGCGTGAAAACAAAAAGCGCTATGGTCGCATGCCCCTTAAAGAGCTTTTGAATTTAAGCATTAACGAAACGCTTTCGCGCACGTTGCTGACATCGCTGACAACCATTGCCGCGCTGTGTGTTTTATATTTCTTTGGTGGTCCTGTGATTGCCACTTTTTCCTTGCCTATTTTGGTTGGTTTGGTGGTGGGGACGTACTCATCAATTTGTTTGGCCTCGCCCTTGTTAATGCTGTTTCAGGAACCAAAGCAAGAGAATATTGCGCTTGTGAATCAAAATACGAAAAAGACATGAGGCATCACAAAGCTTGTAACAAACAAAAAAGGGTGCTGTTAAAGGCACCGGTTGGTATCAGCAGAAAGGTGGTGTGATGATGGCGCCACAGGGTTTAGGACTTGTTTTTTTTGGTGGCGCGCTGCTTGCCGGCATGAGTGGCCCTTTGGGGGCCTTTTTGGTGTGGAAGCGCATGGCTTATGTGGCGGACGCTTTTGCACATGCGGCCTTGTTGGCTGGCGTTGTGGCCGCCCTGTTATCGCTGCCGGCGGGTTTGTCTTTTATCATGTTCACGGTGATCAGTGCACTTCTGGTCACACTGTTGCTGCGCTTTTTTGTGGGAAAAGAAGATACGCTGTTATTGCTTTTCGCCATGGGAGCGATGTCGCTTGGCCTTTGGCTGATGAGTGCTTTTGACTTATCTCGCGGTGAAATCATGGGTTTTTTAGCGGGTAACCCGTTAAAGGTGACGTCAGCCTTATTCTTTGCCGTTTTGGCGCTGGCCTGCTGTGTGGTGCTTTTTTTGTTGTACAAATGGGATGCGCTTGTATCTTTTGTGATTGCCGAAGACTTGGCGCGCGTTGAAGGCATTGCGGTTCAAGTCTTGCGTGTTGTCTTTTTTATCTTTGTGTTTTTGCTGATCTTGCTGGGCATTCAATGGGCCGGTGCGTTATTTTTGTCCATGCTTTTTGTGTGTCCGCTTTTAACCGTGCAGCCGTGGGTTAAAAAACCTCAATGGGTTTTGGTAAGCGCTAGCGTGTGGGGTGTGGCAAGCTATGGTCTTGGTTTTGTGATATGGCAACAGGCAAGCGCGGCCCTGGGACCCGTTTTGGGTGTTGTGTTGATGGGTGGGGCGCTGTTAAGCCAAGGCATAGCCTGGCTGTGGCGCCTGTGTGTTGAAAAAAAAGGGGTCGTATGAAAGAAGCAAAGCGTCAAGGGTATTATCAAAAGCCTCACATTGTGGGTGACACACTGTGTTTTTTAGCCGAGGGTGACATCTGGCGTTCTGACCTGCCCAAAACGCTTAAGACAGCGACACCACAGCATGCGTGGCGCTTAACGGCAGGGCTTGGGTCGGTGACCTCGTTGGCGTTATCGCCTAGTGCCAAAACCATCGGGTTTGTTAGCACGCAAGAGGGACAGACGGCGCTTTATGTGATGCCTGCTGAAGGCGGTGATGCAAAGCGCGTGACCTATCTTGCGGGCCTGCAAGAGGTTTTGATGTTTGAGGGCGAAGATCAGGTTATCGTGCGCTCGCACCACGACTCGCCTTTTCCGGCGATGTCGCGCCTTTATCGTCTTCAATTGCAAACGGGTGCTATCGAAGAGCTTGACGTGGGGCCTGCGCGCTTTATCAGTTTTGGCGATCAAAAGACGTTTTTGGGGCGGCATGGGTATGGTTATATCTCATGGAAGCGTTATCGTGGCGGCACCGCTGGTGAAATTTGGGCCAAGGATGGCCAGACGTTCAAGCGTCTTTTTGAAGACCTTAAAAGCAATCTTTTAAACCCTTTGTTTGTGAAGGGGCGCCTTTATTTTCTGTCAGATCACGAAGGGATGGGCGCTTTGTATTCTGCCACGCCCAGCGGCCAGCAGCTGAAACGTCACACCGATTTTCAAGATTTTTATGTGCGCAATCTGGCCACAGATGGCACGCGGTTGACTTATCAAAAAGGGGGCGACCTTTGGCTTTTTGATCCTGTGTCACAAAAAAGCACATGCCTTTTGGTCGAAATTAAAAGTGTGGGCCCTTTAAAGGCGCGCTATTTTGCGCCGGCTGATGCATCGCTTTCGGCCTATGCGCTTAGCCAAGAGGGAGATCAGCTGTGTCTTACCACAAGGGGGCGTTTGTTTACAGGGCAGCCGTTTCGGGGTCCTATGATGCAGCTTGGTAAGCGTCACGGTGTGCGTTATCGCTTGGGCACCTGGATCGACAATCAGCGGGTGCTGGGTGTGTGTGACGAGGGTGTTCACGAAAAGCTTGAGGTTTTCGACACCGCCAAGAACACGTCCAAAGCGTTTCAAAAAGACTGGGGCCGTTTGATTAAAATCGCTGTGGCGCCGTCGGGTGATTTTGCGGTTGCCGAAAACCACAAACACGAGCTTTTGCACATTACGCTTAAAACAGGCGCTGTGCAAAAAATTGATCACAGCCGCTTTGGCATGTATCGGGGCTTTGATATTTCACCTGATAGTCGTTTTGTAGCCTATAGCTTTGCGTTCTCGCATGATATCTATGGCCTTAAAATCTGGGATGCCAAAACAAAGAAAACCCACTGTGTAACCGAGCCCGTTTTGGGTGACACAGACCCAACGTTTGACCCCAAAGGGCGTTATCTTTACTTTTTATCGGCGCGGCACTTTCGCGATGGGCCACTGAAAGTGAAACCCTATCTGATCACTTTGGCGACCGACACACCGTCGCCTTTTGTGGCACAAAGCGATCAAGCAGATGACAAAGGCGATGACAAAGTTGACGAAACTGCGGATAAGAAAACCAAAAAACCCAAGGTGCCCCCTTGTGTGATTGATTTTGAGGGCATTTGTGCACGTGCTCTGGCGTTCCCTGTGCCATCAGCCTTTATCAGGGGCCTTTGTGCAACGCAAGATCGCGTGTTTTTGCTGACCAAAGCCGAGGCGAAAAGCCCCATCGAAGTCAACGAAGACGGGGCAGCGGGTGCTAAAGGCTATAACGTTTTTATGTATGACTTGGTGCAGCTCAAGCAAGATCTTTTGATGGGCGATGTGATTTCGATGCAGCTGTCGCCCAAAAAAGATTGGATGGCGTTTGTGTCGTCGCAAAAAAGGGTGCGTGTGTTGCGTGCTGGTGAAAAAGGGGATGATGACGACACATCGTACCGCAAAGGTGGTTGGTTTGATTTTGAGCGTATCGCGCTTGAGGTCGACCCGCATCAAGAGTGGTGCTTTATGTTCTTCGAAGCGTGGCGTCTTCAAAAAGATCTTTTTTGGGACGAGAAAATGAAAAAGCTTGACTGGGATGGCGTGAAAAAACGCTATGCTGCGCTTTTAGATCGCATCCACACGCCAAGCGAGCTGATGGACCTGATTGGCGAGATGCAAGGTGAGCTGGGTGCATCGCATGCCTATACATGGGGTTTTGATCAAGGTGAAGGACCTGATTACAGCAACGGACAGCTGGGGGCGACCTTTAAGCCTGCATCTTCAGGCAGTGGTGTGGTGATCAAGGCGTTTGACGCACCAGAGGTGTGTGATAACAGTCATCGCTCGCCGCTTTTGGCCCCTGGCCTTAACCTTAAGGTGGGTGACCATATTCTGGCCGTTGATGGGCAAGCCATTACACCGCAAGAAACCATCGATGCGTTGTTGTGTCATAAAGCTGACAAAGATGTGGCTCTGTCGGTAAAACGCCTGAAGCCCCTTAAGACGAAAAAAACCTCTAAGGGTAAAACGGGCGAGAAAACAACATTAGAGACGTTGTGGGTGCAGCCTAAAAGAAATCTTGAAGATCTTTATTATGCGGACTTTGTGCGCAAAAATCGCGCCTATGTGCATCAAAAAACCAAAGGTGATGTGGGCTATATTCATATTCCTGATATGGTGGCCGCAGGCTATCAGGCGTTTTTTAAGTCTTATTTGCACGAGTTCGAGCGCAAAGCTTTGATCCTAGACGTTAGGTTTAACCGTGGCGGCAACGTGTCAAGCGAGCTTTTGTCACAGCTGATGCGCAAGCGTTTAGGGTATGACCAAAGTCGGCACGAGGGTCAGATGCCTTACATGGCCAATGCGCCGCAAGGGCCTATGGTGGCGCTGTGTAATGAATATACCGGATCAGACGGTGATATGTTTTCGCATGCCTTTCAGCGCTTAAAGCTGGGTCCCTTAATTGGCAAACGTACTTGGGGCGGTGTGATTGGTATTTTTCCTAAATACGATTTGCTTGATGGCTCGTGGACCTCTCAGCCCGAATATGCCATTTGGTTTCACGACGTGGGTTGGGGGCTTGAGAACGAAGGCGCCACGCCCGACATTGTAGTGGAAATTTCGCCAGAAGACGCCGTCAAAGGCCAAGATCCTCAGCTTGACCGCGGCATTGAAGAGGCGCTTTTAGAGATCAAACGCAAAAAAACCGCTTAAACCGTCTTCGTCATCACGAAGGCGTTAGCCCATTTTTGTCGTCGCGAAATGACCAACGGCCCCTTTTCGTTATCGCGAACGGCCATGGGCCGTGTGGCGATCCACTTGCCGCGTACTTAAGTTGGCCACGGCACACTGGATTGCCGCGTCGAAACTAAAGTTTCTCCTCGCAATGACAATGTGAAGAGGCACGTAGCGGGCTGATGTTTGCAATGACCATTTGGGTCTGTCGTCTTGGCACCAGGGCTTTGAGCGTTGCGTGGGGGTGGTTTTGGGCGCGTGGTTGGCAGATTAAGTGTTGGTGCAAATGTTTGTGCAAGCGTTTGTATGGTCGGAGCGAGAGGATTTGAACCTCCGGCCCCCGCCTCCCGAAGACGGTGCTCTACCAGGCTGAGCTACGCTCCGACGTTCTTTTTCTATAACGCTTTTGTCGTCAAAACGCAAGGTTCAAAAGGCCTAAGGGCTAGAAAGGGAAAGCACCTTTTCTTGTGTGATTTTTTTAAGATTCTGCTGTTTATGACGCAAGGTGTTTGGCAAACTGTTCTTTAAAAAAGCGTGCATTTGCCACAATAGAATCGCAATACTCGTGTAACGTCAGCAGCAAATCGTCGCGTTTTTCTTCAAAAACGTCTTGGTTAAAATACTGTTCCACGCAGGTGGTGGCGCGCTTCACACAGTTTTCAAAGTTTTGAAGGCGTCCTTGCGATAAAATATCAAGGGCCTCGCGCACACGATGGTTGGCAGGTCGCTTACACAGGGCATAAGACAATGCGGGATGAGCGTCGTTTATACGCAGCTGGCCATTACCCTTTAAAAAGCTGATGATATCTTTTTCATCGACGCGAAAATTTTCTTGATCACAGTCTAACCTAAAATCAATGCCGCGGCAGCGTAGCGTGTCTTCTTCAAGATAAATGAAACCAAAGTTATCGGGGTTATTCAAAAAATCATGCAGATGCAAGATGCGCGAGAGGATATTCATCACAGCTGCTTCATGAATGAAGTTGATGGCTTTGGTGTCTTGTGTACTTTGAATCTCATTTTCCACATCAATGCCCCAGCCGCCTTTAGGATGGCGATGTGCTAAAACCGATTCATGCAAGCGTCCCCAAAGGGCTTTTCCAAGGGTTGTGCGTGACTGTTTATCGTGCCTATCGTCGGTCACGCGTGAAAACAGTATAAAGTCTTTGGTGTCTGTAGGATGCGGTCTTTCACCCTCGGGCGGTTGCACTTTGATGTTGGCATCAAGCGTTGCAAGATACACATCTTGTAGGCTGCGATGCAAAAAATGGGTTTGGCAACCCCTGCCTAAATATTCAAGCAATTTGTAAACAAAAATCTCACGCCCATCAACATCTTTAGATGCCGTGCTTTTACTTGATAACCAACCTCTTGAATGGGTTTTAACATAGTAGGTAACGGGTACGGTGTCGCCTTCAAAGGTTACAAGGACACGCTTGCCCAGTTGCACGCCACCAGATTTTTTATGAATCTGAAGCGTGCAGCCTGAAAAAAGACCAGATGAAAAATAGATCTCGGCCACAGATTTTATGCGTTCACGGTGCACAGATGTTGTGTTTTTAACAAATCTGAAAAGGTGAGCATGAAAGTCGTCAAGCGCACTGTAATCAAAAACCTTCTCGCCTGAGTCTTTTAAAAGTTTGTCTACCCTTCGTTCCAGACGAAATAACGCCTGCCTTAATGTAGCGTTTTCTAGGGGAACAGCTGGATCTTGAATCAACTCCCACGGCAGGCCAAGCTCATCAACAAACGCTTGCCCCACAATCGTAACCAAAGCATCACGGCTTACTTTTTCAGCACGCCTTTGTGCAAAAATTTGCCCGGGCGTCGGTTGGGCGCTGGCCTGTGGTTTCCGTTTGGGTGTTTTGTGTGGCGCGGCAATGGGCGCTGCCACTGGTGTTTTTGCTTCGCTTTCTAAGCGCAGCTTCTTCGCTGGAGGTGATGATGTGTCTGCTGCAGCTTCAGGGTTTGCTTGTGCCAGTCGTGGGGTTGCGTCCTTTTCCAAGGGGTTATTCTGTGTGTTCTCCATGGCGGCACACACACCCACATTGATCAGCAAAAGAGCAGCAAAAATCTTTGTACAACGCATCACCATGACCCGTTTTTTGAATAAAAATTCAATAAAATTATATATTCATACTGTTTTTATTGTCAATTTTTTGCGCTTTGTGGGCGCGCTTTGACACAGCATGCGTCTTAATACAGTCACGTTATAGCGGTTGTTTGGCTTACAGGGGGGTGGCCGCTTCGATGCGCCAGCCGTTAAGGTCGATCACAAAGGCCCCATAATAGTTGGGGTGATAGTGTGGCCGTGGGCCAGGGCCACCATTGTCTGTGGCGCCCAACTCAAGACACTTTTTGTGCCAGGCCTGAACGGCTTCTTGGTCAGGCGCAACAAACGCCAAGTGAAAACCCCGAGCTTTGCCTACAAATTCTTTTTTGTTGGGCTTTGTGTCTTCACCAATCCAAAAACAGGGTTTGCCCTTTGTGCCATAGCCTGCAACGTTGTGTTCGGGTGTTTCAAACAGCATCAAACGTTCCATGCCCAAAAGGGCAAGCGTTGTGTCGTAAAAGTGCAGGTTTTTTTCAAAATCCTCAACGGCAAAAGAAGCGTGGTGCAACATGGTTAGTTTGTGAAAACTATTGATTGTTAACAACTTATCATGTGTTTTACACAATGTCACGTGCGTTGCAAAATGTTCTGTGTTTTGCCTGAACTATAAAAGCATCTTTTTTTAAGACACAGCCGGGGGGTACGAGCGCGGAAAGGTTGGCTCGCCCGGTGTGTGTGGCCTTGAAGGTTCGCCCTCTCGACCGCATGCTGCCAGCAAAGCACACCCCAGTAAAAGAGCCAAAAACGTGAGGCCTTTTTGCTGCAGTAATCGAGGTCTTGCGAAAGCAAAGAGGTTTAGATAACTTGTAGGAAACGCATGGTGAGAGAAGCGTTTTTTTTTGCAGGAGCGCATCAAAAATGAAAACCTCTTTTTTCTCTTTAAAGCGCGCAGCGCTGGTGGCGGCGGCTTTGCTTGCCGTTGTTTTGTTGTACCAGGCAGCGCCTTTTGTGTCGACCATTTTTCCGCGCACAAGCACATTTGATTTGCGCATCATGCGTCACGAGCTGGATAAAGAAACAGGAAAAGAGCCCGATATCGCGCTTAAGCTATCTGACATCGCAAAACCAAAAATTGTTGTGTTGTGGACGCTTGGCTGTGTGCCGTGTTTTCAGATGTTGGCTACGCTGAATAAAATGGCAGACACCTTTGCTGAAAAAGAGGTTGAGCTTGTACCCGTTTTGATTAGTCATGATCGTACAAGGCCTGCCGTTTATTGGGGACATGCGGTGGTTTATTTAGCGCGCGCTGTGAAAAGAGGCGCGACATGGAAGACGCTTTTCCCCAAACTGACGCCCTATTACGACAGTGAAGGGCTTGTGTTCCAGTCGCTCGAGCTTTCGGGCACGCCGACCCTGTTGTGTTTAAGCGCAAACAACCGTCTTGTGGCGCGCAAAGAGGGTTTTCAGAACTGGCAAACAGAAGAGGGCAAAGCCGAGCTTGACGCCCTTCTTAAAAAGATGAAGGCACAATAGCGCATGCAACCTCTTGTGGGTGTGACATTAGATTATCAAGAAGGCGGCAGCTACTCTTCTTTTCCCTGGTATGCATTGCACAAAAACTATGTTGACGTTTTGTTGCAAAGGGGGTGCCTTGTGGTGCCGCTTCCTTACAGTGGGCAGCAGCTGTCAGCTTATTTGTCGCAACTGGATGGCGTTGTGATTTCAGGTGGGAATGTTGACGTTGATCCCACGCTTTATGGCGAGAAAACACAACACAAAGAAACGTCATTAAAAAAAAACCGCACAGCTTTTGAGCTGACCCTTGTGCAAGAAGCGCTTTTGAAAAAAATGCCACTCCTTGGGATTTGTGGTGGCGCTCAGCTGCTGAATGTTGCGTTGGGTGGTACGCTGATACAGCATATTCCTGATGCGGTGCCGGGTGCTTTGGCCCATGAACAGCCCAATCCGTGCAACGAAGCTGGTCATTTGATTACAATTAACGAGAAGACGCGCCTGGCCAAGATCACTGATATGAAAGAGGTGCCGGTGAACAGCACGCATCATCAGGCTATTAAAGAGCCAGGTGAGCATGTGATTGTGAATGCGGTGGCGTCAGATGGCGTGATTGAGGGCATCGAGCTTCCAGATCATCCTTTTTGCGTGGGGGTGCAGTGGCATCCCGAGTTTTTGATTTCAAAAGCCGATGAAAAGCTTTTTACAGCTTTTGGCGTTGCCTGTGCGGCTTATAAAGAGCGGGTGGAAGACAGTGCCTTATAAAATAATCGTTGCCAATTTTAAAACCACCAAAAGGCGGGCGTTTTTTCAGCACTATCTTGAAGAGCTTAAAGGGCTGAAAAAGCCGTTTAGGCAAGTGGTGTTGTGTCCGCCGGCGCCTTATTTTTACTTGTTTCACCCTTTTATTGAAAATAATCCTGCTTTTGTGCTGGGTGCACAAGATTGCTCGTCAGTGTCAGACAAGCCGCTGACCGGTGATATCACGCCTTTGATGCTGCAAGATTACAATATTTCGCACGTGATTTTGGGCCACAGCGAGCGCTGCATGCACTTAAAAGAAGCCAAAGGCGTGATACAAAAAAAGATTCTGCAAGCCCTTGCGCACCAGCTAAAGCCTATTGTGTGTGTGGGTGAGCCCCTTGAGATTAAAGAGGCCCAGAAGACGCATGCCTATTTGATT